>NZ_JBNNFX010000001.1:0-290225 GCF_050267985.1 Psychrobacter sp. NPDC078929
TTGAGTTTGAAAAGCAGTATTATGATAATTTAATCCTGTCAGGTGTTGCTGCCTGACTCAAGTAAATAAGCCTCCGATAAAGTCGGGGCGGTTCAAATCTCAATCACACATGCCAATTGCACCGCATCAAATGGATCAATAGTTGTCAGCATGTCTTCATCGAAATATCTTCTTAAAATATTATGGCTACCCTGCTCGATGGTTTTCGCTATCTAAAGTAGCATATGAGCTATTTTTAATCACTTTATTGCATATACTGTCATTACTTGTTTGTGCAACCGAACTAACGCAGCTCCTAACGAAAGTGATTCTGACCAAACTGTTACCCATTGATACCGACGTAATGACGTCATGCGTGTATGATGTACGCGACAAATGTAAGCATCTTATCTATATCAATCATTACTATTGAGCCTCGCTATGCCTGAATCTCGTACCAATCTAAACCCTGAACCCAAAACCAGTTCGCCGTACTTTATCGGATTATTACTTCGCTATAGCACGTTTGGCGCGGCGATTTTAATTCTATTGGCGGGCTTATTATTGGTAAGTTGGTGGCTGATTGTGATCGGTGGTTTGGCTGTGGCACTTGGTATCTATGATTTGATTCAGTCTAAGCACGCCATATTGAGCAACTACCCTATCGCTGGACATATTCGCTATGTATTAGAGGATTTTCGCCCTGAGATTCGCCAGTACCTGCTTGAGGACGATAAAGAACAAGTACCGTTTTCACGCCAGCAGCGCGCGCTAGTCTATCAACGTGCTAAGAATGTCAGTGATACCAATGCCTTTGGTACGTTGGACAATTTATATACTCATGGTAAAGAATGGTTTTTGCAATCTACCATCAGTGCACCACTAGAGAACAAAGACTTTCGAATTATGGTCGGCGGTGAGCGTTGTCAGCAGCCACACGATATGTCAGTATTCAATATCTCAGCAATGAGCTTTGGCAGTCTCTCAGCGAACGCCATCATGGCACTCAATCAAGGCGCAAAATTGGGCGGATTTACTCATGACACGGGCGAAGGCGCGATCAGCCCTTATCATCGTAAGTTCGGTGGTGATTTGATTTGGGAGTTGGGTACGGGTTATTTTGGTTGCCGTGATAATGATGGTAACTTTGATCCACAGTCTTTCGCTGAAAAAGCCGTCGATCCGCAAGTTAAAATGATTGAAATCAAGCTTTCACAAGGTGCCAAGCCTGGTAAAGGTGGCTTCCTTCCTTCTAGCAAAATTACGCAAGAGATTGCAGACACACGTCAAGTACCTACGGGTCAAGACTGTATCTCGCCTTCTTCGCATACCGCATTTAGCACCCCGCGCGAGTTAGTCGCCTTTTGGCAGCAGCTGCGTGAGTTATCTGGTGGCAAGCCAGTTGGCTTCAAGCTATGTATTGGTCAGCCATGGCAGTTTATGGCGATTGTCAAAGCGATGATAGAGACGGATAACTATCCTGATTTTATCGTTATTGATGGTGCAGAAGGCGGCACAGGTGCAGCGCCTGTCGAGTTTATGGACAATGTCGGCATGCCAATGGTTGAAGGGTTTTTGCTCGTACATAATACTTTAGTCGGTGCAGGTATTCGTGACAAAATTAAGCTTGGCGTCAGTGGCAAGATCGTATCAGGCTTTGATATTGCGCGCATGATTGCGCTAGGTGCCGATTGGTGTAACTCAGCACGTGGCTTTATGTTTGCGGTTGGCTGCATTCAGTCGCGCTCTTGTCATACCAACACTTGCCCAACGGGTGTAGCTACCCAAGATCCATATCGTCAAAAGGCGCTCGACGTCCCTAGTAAAGCTGAGCGTGTTGCAAGTTTCCATAAAAACACGCTAAAATCGCTTGCCAGTATCGTAGGTGCGGTTGGTTTACAGCATCCTAGCCAATTACAGCCGTATCATATTGCACGCCGCTTAGACGATGGGCAGATTAAGCTGTTATCCAAATTCTTCTACTTTACTGATAAAGGCGCATTGCTCGATCATAGTGCCCGTGCCGATGTATTTAACCAGATGTGGGTCATGGCAAACCCTGATAGCTTCTTAGCCAATAATGACGCACTCATTGCTTATAACAAAGACTCGCGTGATAAGGGCAAGGAAACTGGCGCGCCAACAGAACACAGCGCTGGGTATAATTCTGAGCACTTGACCAATCTCACCGATGGTGGACGATTAATTGGTAATGTGAACAATACAATCCGTGACTTTCCGCCTACTAATGACTGAATCAGTGCCTAAATCGTTGTATTTAAAAAGTAGTGATGAAGAAGTAATTAAGCGGTAGATAGTAACCAAACTCAAATAATTTACACATTAAAAGACGCGTGATTGATGCCAAGTTCTATTTTTAACTTATTCTTATCAACGATAGTGCTTGCGCTAGGCCTGAGCGCTTGCCAGCAGACAAATACCAATGCGGCTAGCAGCGACACCGATAGCTGGTCATGTCAGACTGAAGACACGCCTTTTACTTATAGTTTTTGCCGTGTCGATGCTACCGCGTTAGCGAGCGAGCGTTATTCATTACAACTGTTTTGGCAATCTTCTGATAACAATAAGCCTTTGCTAACCTTTGATGCGTTATTGGCCACATTACCGAACAGTAAGACCCTTAACTTTGCCATGAATGCAGGCATGTATAATGAAAACTATGCACCGATTGGCTATACAGTCATCAAAGGCAAAGAACTCAAATCGTTAAATGTAAGAGAAGGTGGCGGTAATTTTCATCTATTACCTAATGGAGTTATGTGGTGGGACAAAGCTGGCACAGTGCAAATCACCGAAAGTAATGCGTTAAATGAGCAGCTAAAAAATGGTGATGTGCAGCCTTGGTATGCGACGCAATCTGGTCCTATGTTGGTCATCAATGACGAGATACACCCACAGTTTAACTCTGATAGCAGCTCAATCAAACTGCGTAATGGTGCAGGCGTTTGCCGTGACGGCAGTATACAGCTTGTTAATAGCGATGAGCCTGTGACCTTTTATCAGTTTGCAGAATTATTTAAGGATGAGCTGGGTTGTTCAAACGCGCTGTTTTTAGACGGTGGTATTGCCTCAGCGTTGTATGCGCCTAGTATCGACAAGCAGGATAAAAAAGAGATGGGCGTGATGATTGGATTGGTTGAAAATAAAGAGTAATACGTCTTTATATCTTTAGGTTAATCTCTTTCTTCTCATAGTATGTTGCATAAAAAAGCACTTGGCGTGATTATTTCATGCTAAGTGCTTTTTTATAAACGTTTATTTTGAGTATTATAGTTAAAGAACTCTAAAATGGGTACAAGGCAGCCGACTGCAAATAGTACAAATAGTCCATCTAAGGAGGGTAACGACGTAGCGGTTTAGTAGTTCACCGACTATATGTTAAAAACTAGCCACCCAAACTCATTTTGGGGCCAAATGGTTCGTAGTGGACGCTATCGACACCATGATCTAATGCTACTAACCCATCAATCATGCTCTCCATAAATGGCATCGAGCCGCACACATAGACATCGGCAGGCTTAGGCAAGGTAGCAAGCCATGTCTCATCTAATATCTGCCCAGACTCAAAGTAGAATATATGCTTTTCTACGTTCTCAGCCTTAGCAAGCAATGCCTCTACCTGATCAGAAAAAGCATGATGAGCGATATTTTGGCATGCATAAACCCAAATAATAGGTCGTTTTGGATTGGCCAGTACTTGCGCCTCTAACATAGACAGCACAGGTGTTACCCCGACACCGGCACTCATCAATACCAATGGAATCTCATTCTGCTGTACCAAATCTTGATTGAGCACAAAGTCACCAGCTGGCGCTGATAATAAAACCGTATCACCGACTTCTAGTTGATCATGCATATAGTTAGAGACCAATCCATGATGCTCATTGCGGTTATCACGTCGAACAGCAAACTGAATGCCGGCCTCGGTACTGGCAGAGTATAAAGAATAATGACGCAGCGCAATATGATCGCTGTCTGCTGGATCTGTTTTCACCGTGATATATTGACCAGCAGTTAAGGTCAACTTGCTTAAATCAATATCTTGAGCGTTTGCTAAATCATTGCTTTTATTGTTCTCACTCTTATCGACTGGTACCACGGTAAAGGCTGCGATATCTGTAGCGACCGCTTCCTTTTTAATTACCTTAAACGGTGCAAATCCCTGCCACATTGCTTCTTCATACATACCATGTTCAATCTGGATAAACACTGAGGCAATTTCATCATAAGCTTCTGTCCAAGCGTCAATAATGTCATCGGTAGCCGCCTCTCCTAGCACTTCTTTTATCGCCCCAATTAAATGCTTGCCGACGATAGGATAATGCTCAGGCAAAATCTGTAAGGCTCTATGCTTGTGGCTAATCTGGGTCACTTGTGGCAATAACATAGCCAACTTGTCCAAGTGCTTGGCAGCGGCCAATACTGTCATTGCTAGCGCCGTCTGCTGTCTTCCCAATTTTTGATTGGTTTCATTAAAAATATCTAACAGCTCAGGATGCTCGTTAAACATATTTTTGTAAAACACAGTGGTAATCGCAACGCCATGCTCTTCCAGTACAGGAACAGTTGCGGTGACGATTTCTAACGTTTTTGGTGAGGCCATATTGTTTCTCTTAGTCATTAACTGCATTGATAAACTGAGATGTTAAAAATAATCCGTCTAAACTGGCAATAATGAGCAGACCTTTTTACAGTGGTCATCAAAATTTTTAGCAGAGCAATTCAGAAATACTTATAACATTCATTTTAAATGAATGTTAACACACTTTATTAGGCATACCAATATACAATCAATATCGAGCTTATTTGCATCAACAAAAAAACAGCCGCTATGTTGTCATAACGGCTGTTTTTATAAGGATTTAAGCTGTGTTAACAGGTTTTAGGAGTTAGGTTAAATATTAAAATTACCGCGCCATATATTGAGTCATTTCTTCAACACCATGTAGCGTCATCGGGTACATTTTATTTTCGAATAGCTTTTTGATCTCAACGATGGTCTGCGTATATTGCCAATACGACGGGTTTTCAGGATTGAGCCAAGTTACTTTATCAAAATGCTCAAGTACACGCTTCAGCCATACAATGCCCGCTTCATTATTCATATACTCTACGCTGCCGCCTACTGTCATCAGTTCATAAGGCGACATCGATGCATCACCGACGAAGATAACACGATACTCACGGCCATATTTATTGAGTAGCTCAAACGTTGGCATCGGCGCACTATGGCGACGATTGTTGTCCTTCCACACATAGTCATACAAACAGTTATGAAAATAAAAGAACTCTAAGGTTTTGAATTCATTTTTTGCCGCAGAAAATAGTTTTTCGAGCGCTTCGACATGGATATCCATACTGCCGCCCACATCAAACAGCATCAACACTTTGACACGGTTACGGCGCTCTGCCTGCATATGTATATCGAGCACACCCTTTTTTGCCGTGCGCTTAATCGTCTCATGAATATCAAGCTCATCAGCACTGCCAGTCCGCGCAAACTGACGTAGATTGCGTAGCGCCATTTGAATTTGGCGAGTACCGAGCTGATTATCGTCATCGAGATTGCGATATTTACGCTGCTCCCAGACTTTTGCTGCGCTACGTTTGCGCGACTCACCGCCGACACGTACGCCTTCTGGATGATCGCCATAGGCACCAAATGGCGAAGTACCGCCTGTGCCTACCCATTTACTACCACCTTGATGACGCTCTTTTTGCTCTTTTAAACGTTCCTCTAACGCCTTCATCAGCTCTTCAAGCGAGCCATATTTTTTCAGTAATCGTCTTTGCTCTTCGGTCAGATTTTTGGGATCGAGCTTCAGATCCAGCCACTCTTTGGGCACATCTGTTAGCTTGGCCAACAGCTCATCCATATTGAGACTATCGACACCTTCAAAATAATCCGCCATGGCCCGATCGAACTTATCAAAATGGCGCTCGTCTTTGACCATGCACAGTCGAATCAGCCGATACATATCTTCGCGGCTAGCAAAAGTAGTCAGTGCTGGATCTTCAGGATGCGACTGCATCATCAGCCCTTTATCTAACGCGGCATTGAGATCGAGCAGCTCGCGCGTACTGACTGGCACGCCATAAGTACGCAAGGTATAGAATAGTTTGATAAACATAAGAGTCGTATCACTTATTGGCTGATATTATTATCTGGTGATATTGCTGATATCATTAATTGGTACAGGTTGAGCGCTTGCGTTGACTTTTACATCAGACATTCGATATTGGATATAAAAGGTTAAAGCCAATGCAAGCGGCAAACATTAGCGACGCATCATATTGGCAAAACGCTGTAATAAACTCACATCTGCCTCGTTTTTGAGCAACGCACCATATAGTGGCGGGATAGATTTCTCACCGCGCAGATTTTCTTCTAGCTCGTCCTGAGCCATATCATCAGCAAGTAACAAGGTTAACCAATCGACCAACTCAGACGTTGATGGCGGCTTTTTAAGACCTTGAATACCACGCAGTTTATAGAAGATATCCAATGCATCATTGACCAGTTTTTCCTGAATGTCTGGAAAATGCACTTCGATAATTTGGCGCATGGTTTCTTCTTCTGGGAAGTCAATGTAATGGAAGAAACAACGACGCAAAAACGCATCTGGCAACTCTTTTTCATTGTTTGAGGTAATAATAACCACTGGACGCTGCGCCGCTGTAATAGTTTCGCCAGTCTCATAAACATAAAAAGACATCTTATCAAGCTCATGTAGCAAATCATTTGGGAACTCGATATCGGCTTTATCAATCTCATCAATCAGCAGTACGCTACGCTCTGTACTGGTAAAAGCATCCCACAGCTTGCCCGGCTTGATATAGTTGGCAATGTCATAAACCTTGTCATCACCCAACTGCGAATCGCGCAGGCGTGATACCGCATCATACTCATACAGTCCTTGCTCCGCTTTAGTCGTCGATTTTACATGCCAAGTAATCAGTGGCATACCTAAACTCTCAGCAACTTCTTCGGCAAGCAACGTCTTACCTGTGCCAGGCTCACCTTTAATTAATAATGGCTTTTGTAAGGTCATAGCGGCATTTACGGCCAGTTGCAAATCATCGGTAGCAATATAACTACTGGTACCAGTAAAGTTTTTCTTAGTATTGTCAGCTGTGGTCATAATCAGATCTCGATTGTTGTTATAGATAAGTTGTTATAAATGGATAGGTCTAAAACATAAATGACTAATAAAGGATAAATTAGTAAAGAATAAATTAGATTAGCACAGCCTGATGCATTGCCAAAATACTCATGCGTTCGCATTTATTAACAATTGTTATGTGCAATGTATAGTGAGCAATTATTTATATGTCTAATAAACAGTCGAGCATAAAAAAAGACACGCAGCGGTGTCTTTTTATTCGGGTATCAAATAAATTCTAAAACAATAGTACTATCTTAGTGCCTAGCCTATTTTTATCACTTATCAGACGTATCGCTATCTGTTTTTTTAGCCAATGTACTGTCTTTTTTTAAGTTTACATTGGTGTCAGGCTGTTCGGTTACGGTAGCGCCTTCTGGCAAATAACTGCCTGTGGTCATTTGCAACGTGGCCTGCGTATCTTCTGCGCTGCGGCTACGGGCTTTGTCCAAACTTGATGCAAATGCACTGCGTATCAGTTGCCATACAAAACCAACGAACAACCCTGCGACCAGTATCACCAATATCGGCAGCATATTGGCAACCGCGCCTGCGTAATCTTTCATCATCACAGCATAGACGACGCTAATACTGGCTGGTGCAAGCTCGCTCGGATCACCAAGCGCTGTACCTGGTGCTAGTAATACTGCAAACAGAACCATCCAGCTCATACCGCCCAATGGTTTTGGCAGTACACGAGCAACGAGTATCCATAGTACTAGTACCAAAACAGCACCGCCCAGATAAGCATACATAGGCAAATCAGCGGGCGGGACATCCTTTACCATTTGGCCCCACCAAATGGCAATCTCACCGAGAATGTCACTGATAGACTCTAGCGGTAAGCTATGTAAGATATTTTTTAACCAGTCCATGCGTGTTTATTTACCTGCGTTTATCGCCGGTGACACAATCTGTGTCTAGCGGTATATGTGCGTTCTGTAGAACCAGAATGAGGCCAAATACATAATGAACTTGTGCATTATGTAGGCTTATATATGCATTGCGTAGGGTGTCAGTTTATCACGACTTTCTACTTAAATGCATGTGAGCAAATGTGTCGTAGGTTTTTATCAACGCTGTTTTCAAGGTAGCGTACTGATATTTCCTACCATACTTACTTGCTGACAAATCCATTAATTATAGATGCTGTCCTGCGATTCACGAGCACGCAGTTCTGCTTGGCGGCGCATCACATCTTGCGGCGGCAACTGCACAAAGTAACCTTGAGACTGTAGTTTTGCCAGTACTTCTTCTTTGTCGACACGAGCGAGCTTATCTTTAGTTGATAAGTCCAGATGCATGACGAACTTACTACGGCCTAAACCTGCACGGAAATCTTTTGGTAATACACCAAGCCAGTCTTTGATTTCATCAGTATCATCAGGATAATCAGGACGCGCAATGTAGATATACATGTCGTCGTGTTTGGGAAATTTATAAATATCGCAATGCATAAAAACCACCTATCAGAAACTATGGGCGTAGGTTAGCATATTTCAGGCAAATACCAGTAGTCGCTTTGCGTTTTGCTATGGTAATTTTTGTCAAAACACACAGATAAAACGCTGATATGAGCGATAAAAATATCGTTGTAAAACATAACCTATTTAACAGACTGCCCTATCAAAACATCATTTTTGCCAAATTTATTTATTTTAATGGCTTTGATGACTTGTAAAAGCGCTTTGAACCTTTCATAATAAAAGCGTTTTTCAGGAGAGAGTTTATCAGCATCGTTTTTGTATTGAACCCTATTGGTTATACAACTATCGCAATTGCTAGATAACCACCGAAGGCGCATCCACCCTGCCAATCGCTCAGGTAAAAGGACTGAAAAACGCATGTCACTGTTGTTTGATAATGTTTAGTAGTATGACGCTCATAGCGCACTACTTTTTTATCAAACATAAGGCATAACAAATCTGGAGAGTGGTAAGCACGGACGACGTCTTACCCACCGAAGGGGAGAAAATACGCTATCATCGATGATAGGGCTCATATAAATGCCCAAGAATGATAATTCGTGTTGAAAATCTCAGGTCACAGGACAGATAGGGCTTTAGCTCAAACTGACGTATAGCGTCTGTTTGGCTTACGTCTTCATCTTTGCTTTCTGTGTCACCCTTTGATGTGATATTTGCACCTTGCAATATTGCTTCTCGCTACTTTTACGTTGCGCATCACTCCTTACTCTGCCGAGTACGACTGATGTACACATAAGGATTTGTTATGACTGATACCCATTCTCAAGACATTACTTCTCAAAACCAAGCCCCTCAGCGCACCCCTTTTTACCAGTCTCATATTGATAGTGAGGGCAAACTGGTCGATTTTTCTGGTTGGGAATTGCCCATTCATTACGGTTCACAAATCGAAGAGCACGAAGCGGTACGTACAGATGCAGGTATGTTTGATGTCTCACATATGGTTGTGACTGATATCAAAGGCGCTGATACCAAAGCATGGCTACAAAAGCTACTCGCAAACGATGTCAACAAACTCACTACCGCTGGTAAAGCGCTGTACTCTGGCATGCTCAATGAGCAAGGCGGCGTCATCGATGATTTGATCGTCTACCTCATGAACGCAGAAGAAACTGAGTACCGTATCGTCTCTAACGCAGCCACTCGTGACAAAGACTTAGCACAGTTTAATAAAGTCGCTGAAGGCTTTGATATTACGATTACCGAGCGTCCTGAGCTTGCTATGCTTGCCGTGCAAGGTCCAAATGCTATTGCAAAACTGGCTCAAGCCAAACCAAGCTGGGCAGATACTTTAGCAGGACTAAAACCTTTCGTTGGTGCTGACTTGACCGATATCGAAGGCACCGATTGGTTTGTGGCTCGTACTGGCTATACTGGTGAAGATGGCGTCGAAGTCATTATGCATGCCGATGATGCCCCTGCTTTTTTTGAACAACTAAAAGCAAATGGCATCAAACCTGCCGGTCTTGGCGCACGTGATACTTTGCGTATGGAAGCGGGCATGAACCTTTATGGCCATGACATGGACGAAACCATCATCCCTTACGAGTGCAACATGGGCTGGACGCTAGCGCTCAAAGATGAGCGTGCCTTTGTCGGTCGCGAAGCATTGGTCAGCAAACGTAAGCAGTCAAAAGAAGACAACACCGCTATGAAGCAAGTGGGTCTGCTATTGACCACGCGTGGCGTATTGCGTGAAGGCATGACAGTGACTATCAATCAAGGCACTGACAATGAGCAAACCGGCATTATCACCAGTGGTACATTCTCCCCTAGCCTAAAAAACTCAATCGCGATTGCCCGTGTGCCTGCCAGCTTATCAGAAGATGACAGTGTACAAGTCGATCTACGCGGCAAAGGTAAATTCGTCGATGTACGCGTATTGAAGCTACCTTTTGTCCGTAACGGCAAGCAACAGTTTGACTCTTAGGTCTTATAAATTCTATCATTAGAGCGCGTTGTCATTTTACATACGATTATAAAAGTGACGACACGCCTAGCCTCCATTATTTTTGTTGGTGGTGTATCAAAAAGTATGCTGATTAAAATTCGAACAATTTTTGAAGCCTTTAAAGCCCTATAGAATCAGGGAACTTAGCATAGATTTCTTATTGACTTTTATCGCTAGCATACTTTTTGATACACCACCTTTTTGTTAATTAACCTCTATCACTTAGGAGAGAGACCATGAGCAACATCCCAGCAGAGCTAAAATATATTGCGAGTCACGAGTGGCTACGCCTAGAAGACGACGGTACGATCACTGTTGGCATCACTGACCATGCTCAAGATCTATTGGGTGATGTGGTATTCGTTGAGCTACCAGATGTGGGCGATATCATCGCTGTCGATGACGAAATCTCAGTTGTTGAATCAGTAAAAGCGGCGTCTGACGTTTATGCCCCTATTTCAGGTGAAGTCATCGCTATCAACGAAGCACTAGAAGATGATCCTGAAATCATCAACTCTGACCCATACGGCGAAGGTTGGTTCTTCAGAATGAAGCCTGACAACATCGCTGACTACGAAGCACTAATGACTGCTGACGAGTACGAAAGCGATTTATAAGCTAAGCACGTAAGCTAATCATGCTCTCGCAAGACATTAACATTTGTAAGATATTAGCTCGTACAAAGCACTAGCCCCGACTAAACAACATAGATACTGGCAGCAGCTGGTATCTATACTCCCTATTTAAACGATTTAAAAACCTTTCTCATTAAAAGTATTGTCTTAGTGACCATGCTTGTTATTTGAAAGCAGCTTTATATATAGATCTCCAACAATCATTATCGTCCGATGTTATTGCTCTCAAGCGTTATCTCATTGACTCGTATTGATCACCTCTTCGAATTCCAATGAATACGTACTATCAATAACGACGCAAACTGATAACCCAATTCTCAGCATGGATCCTAATATGAATGCCAACACCGATAATAAAGACCCCATCGCCACACCAAACCATACACCGCAGCTACAAGCCTTTCGCGATATCGTAGAATCACGCCGTTCCGTGCGCCGTTTTACTGACACGCCCATCCCTGACGACGTACTGGCAGACTGTCTGCGTTTGGCCATGCTAGCACCAAACTCTAGCAACTTACAGCCGTGGGAGTTTTATGTTATCGATGATGCTGACAATCGCAAACGCGCCATCAAAAACTGTATGAACCAAAACGCGGCAAAAACATCGGCGCGCTTAATCGCTATCGTTGCTCGCACCGACATCTGGCATGAGCATGCTCAGCAAATATTGCGCGAATACCCTGATCAGCCAGTCCCTAAGAAAGTGAAAGACTACTATAACAAAGTCGTTACGATGGACTTTTTGCGCGGCCCAGCCAACGTGGTTTCGGCTGCAAAATGGGGCGCCACGCAAGTGGTCAGACGCGTCAAAGGCCCTCTCAAATCGCCTTACTATACCTTTGAAGACACCAAAAACTGGGCAACCAATAACACCGCGCTTGCCGCCGAAAACCTAATGTTGGCACTACGTGCTCATGGTTTTGATAGCTGTCCTATGGGCGGCTTTGATGAGCCTGCCATGAAAGCGTTGCTCAATCTTAGCGACGACCATCATATCGTTATGATGATTGGCGCAGGTGAGCGTGCTGACAATGGCGTTTACAACACCCAATTCCGCTTTGATCAAAAACAGTTTGTGCATTACGTATAACGTACCGCTCACAGTGTTTCCTTAACTGCTCACAATGTTTTCTTAATTGCTATTTTGTTTATTACTCCCTTAACCAAGGATTGTCATGACTATCTCTCAAAACCCATCGTTTGATACCTTTCAAGGATTGTTCAACGAAGCTGAATTTGTCTATCGCCACTTAGGTTCGAATGAGACCAAGCAAGCTGACCTACTCAGCGCTGTTGGTTATAAAGATATGCAAAGCTTTATCAATGACACTGTGCCTGAGCCAGTACGTTTGCACAAAGAATTGGATTTGCCAGTGGCGATGAGTGAGCACGCTGCACTTGCCAAACTGCGCACGATGGCAGACGACATCACTGTCAACAAGAGCTATATCGGTCAAGGCTACTCTCCTGTTCGTATGCCGGCTGTCATTCAGCGCAATGTGCTCGAAAATCCAGGCTGGTATACCGCTTATACGCCTTACCAAGCGGAAATCGCTCAAGGTCGTCTAGAAGCATTACTGAACTTCCAACAAGTATGTATCGATTTGACTGGTCTTGAGCTGGCTGGTGCATCATTGCTTGATGAAGCAACGGCAGCGGCAGAAGCAATGGCGATGTCAAAGCGTGTGAGCAAAAGCAAATCAACACAGTATTTCGTCGATGAGCGTGTCTATCCACAAACGCTGGATGTTATCAATACTCGTGCGAAATACTTCGGTTGGGAAGTCGTTGTTGGTGATTTTGAAACGGCTAAATCAGGCGACTATTTCGGTGCGCTATTCCAGTACGTTGGTGCTGAAGGCGACGTTAAAGACTTAACAGACGTCATCAGTGCCGTAAAAGAAAACAAGACCTATGTAAGTGTCGTCAGTGACATTATGAGCTTGGTGTTATTAAAATCACCAGCCGATATGGGTGCCGACGTAGCGCTAGGTAGTACTCAGCGTTTCGGTATTCCAATGGGCTTTGGCGGTCCACATGCCGCTTATTTTGCGTTCTCTGATAAAGCCAAGCGTTCAGCGCCTGGTCGTATCATTGGTGTCTCAAAAGATGCACAAGGCAATACTGCATTACGTATGGCTCTACAAACGCGTGAGCAGCATATCCGCCGCGAAAAAGCCAACTCAAATATCTGTACCTCACAAGTATTGCTAGCCAACCTCGCTGGTATGTACGCGGTATACCATGGTCCAGACGGCGTGAAGCGTATTGCCACTCGTATTCATGCGTTTGCCACTGCGTTTGCTGATGCTATCACAGAATCTAATGACAGCAGCTTGAGCGTGGTACATGATCAATTCTTCGATACAGTCGTGGTTGATTGTGGTTCAGAGAAGCTTGCTACTCAAATTTTCAAAAATGCAGACAACGTTGGCTACAACTTATGGCGTCTAAGCGACACCAAATTGAGCGTTGCCTTTAGTGAAACCAGCGATCAGCAAGATTTCAACACCTTGACTCAGCTATTCGTCAACAAGTCACACGACCTACCTGAAACCGCTCGCGTCTCTCTAGATAGCGCACACTTGCGTACGGATGATATCTTGACTCATCCAGTATTCAACTCGCATCACACCGAGCATGAAATGCTACGCTACCTAAAGTCGCTTGAAGACAAAGACCTAGCGATGAACCGCAGCATGATTTCACTGGGTAGCTGTACCATGAAGCTAAACGCCACCAGTGAGATGCTACCGATTACTTGGCCTGAGTTTGCCAATGTGCATCCTTTTGCACCGCGTGATCAAGTTACTGGCTATATCGCGATGATCGATAGCTTGCAAGATCAATTAAAAGCCATTACTGGTTTTGATGATGTCTCTATGCAACCAAACTCTGGTGCTTCTGGTGAATATGCTGGTCTGTTAGCAATTCGCCGTTATCATGAATCACTAGGCGAAACCAATCGCGATGTTTGCCTGATTCCTATGTCGGCGCACGGTACCAACCCTGCTACTGCCATGATGATGGGTATGCAAGTAGTCGTGGTCAAAACTGATGAAAACGGCAACGTTGATATCGACGACTTAACCGCCAAATGTGAAGAGTACAGCGATCGCCTAGGTGCTTTAATGATCACTTATCCATCGACGCACGGTGTGTTCGAAGAAGGCATCCGTCATATCTGTGATTTGACCCACAAACATGGCGGTCAGGTCTATATGGACGGCGCGAACATGAATGCTCAGGTAGGCATGATGCAGCCTGCAGACGTTGGGGCTGATGTACTACACATGAACCTGCACAAAACCTTTTGTATCCCGCATGGCGGCGGTGGTCCAGGCATGGGCCCTATCGGTATGAAGGCGCATTTGGCAACATTTATGGCCAACCATACGCTAAGCCCTGTGCATAATGCACAAAAAGACTGCTCAGCGGTATCGGCTGCGCCTTATGGTTCAGCGAGCATCTTGCCTATCTCATGGATGTACATTGCCATGATGGGCCGTGATGGTCTGCTAAAAGCGACCGAGCTTGCCCTGCTAAACGCTAACTACGTAGCAGCTGAGCTAAAAGGTCACTACCCTGTCCTGTATGCAGGCAAAAACGGCCGCGTGGCTCACGAATGTATCATCGATATTCGTCCGTTAAAAGAGGAGACTGGTATCACTGAAAGTGATATCGCTAAGCGCTTAATGGATTATGGTTTCCACTCACCAACGATGAGCTTCCCAGTCGCTGGCACGCTGATGATTGAGCCCACAGAGTCTGAGTCAAAAGAAGAGTTGGATCGCTTTATCAGTGCGCTAAAATCTATCAAAGCTGAAGCCATGAAAGCCAAAGCTGGTGAAGATAACTGGACGCTAGAAGACAACCCATTAGTCAATGCACCGCATACGGCTGCTATGATTACTGGCGAAGAGTGGACGCATCCTTACAGCCGTGAGACTGCTGCATTCCCACTGCCGTACATCTGTGCAAACAAGTTCTGGCCAAGTGTCGCTCGTGTCGATGATGCTTATGGTGACAAGAACTTAATGTGCTCTTGCCCAAGTATCGAAAACTATATGTAGTTATTATTTCGGATAGTTATTCTCTGTAGTAAAAAACCTCCAAGTCAGCAGCTGACTTGGAGGTTTTTATTTGTCTGACTTTTTATCTATTACGTTAGCAGGTAATATTATCAATAAAATAAACGATAAGAACTCAATGTAATAAAAGCTTATATTGATAATAAGCTATTCATCCTAAATTTCTGAAGCAATCATTTGGACACTGCTATGCAACATAAAGCGCCTAAACAAAAAACTCGCGTCATTCTAATACATGGGCTACACCAAACCCCATGGATCATGCGACCATTAGCCAAGCGCCTGCAATCAGCAGGATTTGATACCCATCAGTACGGCTACCGTAGTATGCGTGATGGTATCAAAACCAATAGCGCCCGCCTAAATAGCTGGCTAGAAACAAACCATCACCCAGATCATCCTATCGATTTGGTCGGGCATAGTTTAGGTGGTTTGATCATTCGTGATTTTGTCGCTCAGTATCCAAAATGGAAAATCGGACGTTGCGTGACGCTAGGAACACCGCATATAGGAAGTGTTTGTGCAGATTATATTTGGCGATTGACTCCTGCTGTCGTAGGTCGCTCATATGTCGACGCACTGGACGGCACAGTCGCGCCATTGCCCAAACACGTGACGTTAGGCGTTATCGCTGGCAACCGTCCTTATGGTCTAGGTCAGCTATTCTTACAATATCATAATCGCAAACTGCGCAAATCTGATAAGCCACCCCTTAACGAGCAGCTTGTACATGACGGGACAGTATATATAGAGGAGACGAAGATAGAGGCTGCAGCTGATCATATCATCATGCCAGTCTCACATACTGGCATGCTAGTGAACCCCGAGGTTGCCGAGCAGACTCGATACTTTTTAGAGCATGGACGATTTAAACGCTAAGAGCTGTATGAATACTTGAAGGTCAGTTTTCAGTCTTATCGAACGCTTCCTTATTAAACAGCGCATTATCGAACGCTGCTTTATTGAACACGAATACCCATGCCCTGCTGCAGTTCGGTTTTATGCTTTCTAATGACTGGAATTAAGGTTTTAACAACCCAGTCGTTACGCCAACCTTTTAGCCCTTGCGGCAGTTCGCTCACGTCTTTATCAAGAGCAACCACTTCATAAAGTTGTCCTAGCCATTTTTTACGCATCAATACACTGGCAGGTATACCGATTTCGCGCGCATGCTCATCAATCGCTTGCTGCACTGCTTTCGATAATACTTTGTTTTTTGAGCGATATGGTGGCACTAGACAGTCTGGATGCTCTGTAGGCGGTAGACTCTTGGCATCTCTAATTACTTTCAGCAGCTCTTCACCATATAGTCGCAGCATACTACGGTGCATGGTCGTTTTATGTGCCAGCTCCCGCATACTGTTTGGCTTTTCAGTGACTATCTCACGCACTGCTTGTTTTTTTATGACAAAGGTACGCGGTTGATTGGTCGCACGTGCTAGCTCTTCTCGCCACGTAGCCACACCTTTGAGTATCGCCATTTGCTGTGAGTTATAGCGGTAATCTGCCATCGTTAGATACATCGCTTCATCTTCGACGTGCTGCGAGTCATACAAATCACTAGCATAGAGCTGACAGTCAGCCCAGACATAATCATATAAGCCTTGCGACTTAAGCGCATGCTCGATACTGAGATACAGCGCTGGCAAATAACGCACATCATCGATAGCATACTGCTCTTGTTCATCTGTCAACGGACGCTGGAGCCAGTCAGACTGGCTGTGTTCTTTGTCGATATGCATATCTAGCTGATCAGCCAATGCTTGCTGATAGCCCATTTGCAATTGACCCGTTAGATAAGACAACGCAATTTGCGTATCGAAGATATTGGTCAACGGTGGGCAGCCAGACAACAGATAAAAAATGCCCAAATCTTCGCCGCAGGCGTGCCAGATAGCCACATCTACTTTGCGTAGCGCTTCCCACAGCTCAGACAGTTGTAGCTGCGGTGCATCCAGTAGATAAACATGATCGCCAGTGTTCAACTGCACCAGTGCCAAGCGCGGATAATAAGTGTCACGCTTGATAAACTCAGTATCTAAGGCTACGCGTCCACAAGTCGCTAAGGCAACAAGAACCTCGTCTAAATCGCCTTGCTTACGTACCCATGTAATAGCAACGTCATCAGCAATATCCAATAGTGCATCAATATCTAGCACCTCAGCATCTGGAGTATTAGACACTGGCTCAGATGAAGTGGCTGCTGACATTGGCTCAGTATTAGCGGCTTCTTGTAATGAGCCATTATTGATATCAGCAGCATTTGATTGAGCTGAGGCGTTTGAAACGTTATTGGACACGGGCAGATACCTGCATTAATAGGAGAAAATAAAACGCTAAACCGCGCCTTAATAGAATTAGAAAATAAACAATAATAAAGTAATTATAGCAATTCCAAGAAATGAATTGGGTAAGACTTTGAAGCAATCAAAATATTATAAAAAAGAACGATTTTGCATGGCTTGACCAAGCGTCATACTATCCAGATATTCAAGCTCGCCGCCCATCGGGACGCCTTGTGCTAAGCGCGTCACTTTATTGACATGACGACTGACAGCCTCACTGATAAAGTGCGCCGTAGTCTGCCCTTCGACAGTCGTACCTGTTGCCAGTATGAGCTCTTCGACAGGTTCTTGCTTCACTCGCCATACGAGCTGATCAATATTTAAGTCATCAGCGCTGATACCATCAATTGGCGATAGATGCCCACCCAACACAAAATAACGACCACGGTAACCAGCTGTCTGCTCAATGGCCATCACATCTGCTGCTGTCTCGACCACGCATAGCAGACTGTCATCACGTCTAACATCTTGGCAAAGCGGACATACAGCCTCATCACTAAAGCTATGGCAACGTTGACATTCAACAATATCACGCATAGCTTCATCTAGTGCTTGGGCTAGTGCCATGCCTTGTGGGCGTTTTTTACTGAGCAGATGTAGCGCCATTCGTTGGGCACTTTTTTGACCGACGCCTGGCAATATACGCAGCTGTTTGACCAGCTGATCAAATTTGGCTGTAAGCAAAGTAGCTTCCTTTAGTTGACTTTATCTAACTGAATTTATAAATCGTAGCTATAAAAATGGGGTCGTATCGTATCGATAACAACCCCATTTTTGTCTTTAGTATGAAGTATTTAATGCTTAAAACATGCCTTGCATACCTGGTGGCAGACCCATACCTGAAGTCGCGCCAGCCATCGTTTCTTCATATAGTGCATCTGCTTGACGAACCGCATCATTAATAGCAGCAGCGATAAGATCTTCAATCATATCTGGCTCATCTTCTAGCAGACTTGGATCAATAGTCAAACGCTTAACCACATGACGACCAGTCATCGTTACTTTAACTAAGCCACTGCCCGCTTCTGCTTGTACTTCTTTATTAGCAAGTTCTTTCTTAGCGTTTTCAACGTTTGCTTCTACTTTCTTTTGCATCGTTTGTGCTTGTTGCATCAATGCTTGAATGTTCATAGTTGCCTCTTTTGTTATTTATGGTTTGTATTTTATGCTAGTGCGTATAGTAATGAATAATTAACAACGTAAAGTTAATGCAATGCGTTAGTGCAGATTATACCGTTATCTTTACAAACTGTCTAAACCACGTGCTAAGTCTTTGATAATATCGTCTACATCTTCTAGACCTACCGACAGACGAATCAGGCCATCTTTAACGCCAGCTTCAGCACGCGCCTCAGCACTCAGGCGAAAATGTGTGGTCGTCGCAGGATGGGTAATCGTGGTTTTGGCATCACCCAAATTATTGGTGATAGAAACCATTCGAGTTGAGTCAATCACGTGCCACGCAGCCGCTTTTGAGTCAAGGCTAGCAGATGGCTTAACTTCAAAGCCCATGATAGCACCATAGCCATCTTTCATATGATGCTGACGTGTGGCAAGCTCATGCGCGGGGTGATCACTCAAGCCTGAGAAATGTACCGTGCTCACATTAGGATGATTGACCAAGAATTCTGCCACTTGATTGGCATTTTGGCAGTGTGCTTGCATACGTAATTTAAGTGTCTCAAGCCCCTTGGTAAATACCCAAGCATTAAACGGACTCATGCTAATACCGCCTGAGCGCACAACAGTAAACGCTTCTTGCATCAGCTCATCACTGCCAACTAACGCACCGCCCAGCACTCGACCCTGTCCATCCAAGTATTTGGTCGCAGAGTGAATCACCACATCCGCACCCAAGTCTAATGGGCGCTGCAAGGCTGGTGTCGCAAAGCAGTTATCGACGACGAGTAATATGTCATTGGCTTTGCATAGCTGGCTTAGATAACCGATATCACAAATCTGAGCCAATGGATTACTTGGACTTTCACAATAGATCACTTTGGTGTTTGGTTGTACCGCATTGGCCCATGCGTCATTGTCGAAGCAATCAACATAGCTGACTTCAACACCGAATTTGGCCATATAGTTGTTGAATAGACCGATAGATGAGCCAAATAACTGGTTGGCCGCGAGCAGATGGTCGCCCGCTTTAAGATATGCCAAGCACATGGTCAGGATTGCACCCATACCAGAGGCCGTTGCAACCGCACGCTCACCGTTTTCTAGCGCGGCGAGACGACGCTCAAAAGTACGGACGCTTGGGTTGGTATGACGAGAGTAAACGTTTCCTGTCTTTGTACCGTCAAAATGTGCCGCGGCATCAGCGGCTGATTGGTAGACATACGAGCTGGTGGTAAAGATCGGTTCTGAATGCTCGCCCTCATCGGTACGATGCTGACCTGCGCGCACGGCGATGGTTTGCATACCATAATCAAGCCCTAAATCTAAGGCATCATTGCGCCAGTTTGGATCTAATCCATCGTTTAAATGCGTTTGTTTGTGACTCTCATCTTTTGTTTGCGACTGACTCATAGACGTTCCGTTGCTGTGTTTTGGTTGATATAAAAGGACTGCTTATTTTTTTGATTATTAAGCAAATTCATCAGCGTTATCATAACATGCTGACTTATTTCAAACATCTGCTTTCAGATACCTCTCCATATTATTTGTGCCTACTGCAGACTCAAACGATTCAGGATAAGGAGTATCAGACAGGTTGAACTGCCTTAAAAACAGACCACATCCATCGTCAAACCTAACAAAAATAACGTATTTATAATAGGCAGATATGCTAACAGCTGCTAAGCTTAGCGACGATTTGAATTTTGGCGTTGGTGATATTTTTATAGACCGTCCAATCAATGCTATCATCCTTAAAAATAGATGAACAATTTCAGCAAATTACTTATCCATGCATTTTATTTATCAGTATATTTAGGCTCATCAAGGTAAATTCGTTATGTCGATGTTCAGTATAGAACCAAGCAGCTTATCGTTGAGTCTGACACTTGGGCTGACTTTAGGTCTGAGCGCTTGCCAGAGCCTACCCAAACAGCCTCACCTGCCTGAGAGTCAAGCATTATCAGCGCGAGTCAATGCTTTATACCAACAAGAAGACAGCCCAAAGATTGAGCAAAATACAGCGACTACAACCAACAATACTGATCTAGTGGCCGCTGTTAGTGCGCAGAATGAAATTCATCCTGATTTGTCAGGCTATCATCCGATCGTCACTGGGGCAAATGCGTTTGCCGCCCGTAGTATGTTAACAGGTATGGCCACGCGCAATATCGATGCGCAGTATTATATTTGGCATAATGATCAGGCTGGCCAACTGCTATTAAAAGAATTGTGGGAAGCGGCTGAGCGCGGTGTGATCGTGCGTTTGTTGTTGGATGATTTTAATAACAGTGCAAAGTTTGATCAGCACCTATTACGTTTTGCGAGCCACCCTAATATCGCGGTGCGTATCATCAACCCATTAATGCACCGTAAGTTTTCAACATTGAACTACGTCACAGGTTTGCCGCGTATCAATCGCCGTATGCACAATAAAAGCATGACGTTTGATAAACAGATTACCATTATCGGCGGACGTAATATCGGTAATGAGTACCTGAGTAACGATCAAAGCAGCCAGTTTGCGGATTTGGATGTTTTACTGATTGGTAAAGTCGTCGCAGACATTGATAATAGCTTTGCCAGTTACTGGTCATCGCCGCTGTCGTTTGACATCGAAACTTTAGCCAAGTTCGACGATGACGTCACGCCTGATTTTTTGAAGGCATTAGACAAGCTGGGTATAGATGAGGAAAATAACGAAGGCAGTAGCTTGACGGTTTATAAAGCCGCCATCAAAGACTCGACGATAGACACTGATCTGATCAACAAACGCGTGCCGTTTCGTTGGACAGACATGCAGTTTTTGAGTGACGATGTTGGCAAGCTGTCCAAAAGCGTCTCATCTGAGACCAACTTGGTTCATCAGTTGCGTAACTTGCTTGGTAGCCCAACCAAGAAATTGACGATTATTTCTTCTTATTTTGTACCGACCAAAGATGGCGTCGATACGTTGGTTAAACTGGCTGAAGCTGGTGTCGATATTAAGATACTAACCAACTCATTTGATGCGACCGATGTGACTGCCGTGCATT
Organism: Psychrobacter sp. NPDC078929; assembly: GCF_050267985.1. Taxonomy (NCBI): domain Bacteria; kingdom Pseudomonadati; phylum Pseudomonadota; class Gammaproteobacteria; order Moraxellales; family Moraxellaceae; genus Psychrobacter; species Psychrobacter sp. NPDC078929. Next base: position 21,830 of record NZ_JBNNFX010000001.1, read on the forward strand.
CTGGTTATAGCCAGTGGCGACCTCGCCTGCTTCGTTCGGGCGTCAAAATATATGAGCTTAAATCGACCGCTGCTGAAGAAAAACGTGACAACAAACTGTGGCGGGCCCGTAGTCAATCTTCAACCAGTTTGCACGCAAAAACGTTTGCAGTAGATGATTATCAAGTCTTTATCGGTTCATACAACGTTGACCCACGCTCTGCCAATATCAATACCGAAATGGGCGTAATCATTAATGATGATGAACTAGCAAGGCAGCTGCATGGCGCTTTGAGCGACGATCTATTAAATCAAGCGTATGAAGTCAAGCTACTAGAAAATGGCAACCTGCAATGGCACACCATGGAGAAAGGCGAAAAGGTAGTCTATGACTCAGAGCCACGAGTGGACATGGCTGACCATGTTTGGTTAACCATTATGTCTTGGTTGCCCATTGACTGGCTATTATAAGAAATATCAGTTAGTTAGGCTTTGGCGTCTTGTAAATCTGTTTGAGCTAACTTGTAAACCATCCATTACTCAAAAACCAACTTATTATTTCGGCAAATCGTCATTTATATATCGATTTGCCAGTTTTTATCATGGTCGATCATTAAAATAATGATTGTCTTAATGACCATTTTACTCCGTGGATATGTGATTTATTATGCCATCTCGTTCCCAACATGCCTTGATGTCTACTAAAGACAAAAATGTAGTGCTGTTCATTAGCTTCATCAGCGCTGTGATATTTTTTGATTTTTTGATTTACTTGTATATCTCAGATATTGTTTCAGCGGCGATTTTTCCTGCTAATGCTGACCCTAGAGTTGCTAAACTGCAAGGTATGGGGCTTTTTGTTATCGGTTATTTAGCACGTCCAATCGGAGGTGTTCTCATCGGTCGTTATGGTGATATAAAAGGTAGAAAGCCCGTTTTATTGCTAAGTATCATAGTCACCGCATGCAGTCTCTTAGCAATGGCATTTTTGCCAACTTATGCACAATGGGGGGCTGCTGCGCCTGCCTTATTTATATTGTTAAGAATCATACAGGGTATGGCGTTTGGTCTTTATGTACCGCTATCTTGGGTATTTGTAGCAGAGCATGTGCCCAGACAGTATCTGTCAGTTGCCTGTAGCTATGCGACTGCTAGCTTCTTTGTAGGTGTGCTGTTTTCAAATGCCTTTTTTATGTGGCTCTCTAGCTTTATGACGACGACTGAGCTAACTGATTATGGTTGGCGTTTACCATTTTTAGTAGCGGCGGCTCTTAGTTTCTTACCGCTCTTATTTTGGCGATTCATCGGAGAAACACCCTTTTTTCTGGCACTTACAAAATTAAATACCGGCAAAAACTCAGGCAAGCCGCTTACCATACTCTTTAAACACTGCAAACACTCTGTGTTTGTCGGCATGGTGCTGACGTTAGTGATTTCTAGCATTACCTCTGTGGTTGTTCTACTATTGCCAGACTTGATAGAGATAAACTTTACGTTAGACAGCGATTTGTTTGGATTCTCCCATAGCTTGGGCATCGTATTTATGATTTTTGGCTGTATATTCTATGGGATAATTTCTAATCATGAGAATTTTGGTAAGGTTCTAGTAATTGGTTCGATACTCCTCATTGCTCAAATACTAGCCTTCTTTTATCATCTACAAGCAGGTGGCGATTACATTTTAATTATGTACGCGCTTTTGGGATTCTGTGCTGGTATTGTCGGTATGGTTCCTGCTATCTTGGTGCAATTGTTTCCAACCAACGTGCGTCTCACAGGTATCTCTTTTTGTTATAATGTGACCTACGGTATCGTTGGTGTACTGATACCTTTTGGTCTTGGTTATGCCACAACTTTAGTAAGCTTTTCACCAGCACTATACATTGCCTTTATTGGCTTTATCGGTATTATCATGGGGCTGTATTTTTATAATTTGCCTGAATTTAAAAAAATTGACCATGTTATTTTATAAGTAATTGGTCAATCACTGTTTCGCATGACGCTTGAAGCTCTGGAAACTCTTGCAAATAAGGTGCAATGGTATGTCTCATCCATTGCACCTTATCCATTTATTTAAGACACAAATATTAAGGCTTGATGACCATGGTTGATATGACCAACAAACGCCTCTCAGTTGCGCCAATGATCGACTGGACTACGACAGATTATCGTTATTTTGCACGACTATTTAATCCACATACCTATCTATATACCGAGATGATCAGTACTGGCGCATTGATACATGGCAATCGAGCACGCCACTTGCGCTTCGATACGCTTGAGCACCCTCTTGTATTGCAACTCGGCGGTGCAGACATCGATGAGATGACGCAATGCGCAGAGTTTGCTCAGCAATATGGCTATGACGAGGTCAATATCAATGTTGGCTGCCCCTCAGATCGCGTACAGCACAATAAGATAGGTGCCTGTCTGATGGCAGAACCTCAGACCGTCGCTGATTTGGTCAAGCATATGCAAGCTGCAGTCGATATACCTGTGACGGTCAAACATCGTATTGGCATCGATGACTTTGATAGCTATGAGTTTATGGTGGACTTTGTGCAGACAGTGGCAGCGGCAGGTTGTACCCGCTTTATCGTACATGCACGTACGGCATGGTTGCAGGGGCTCAGCCCTAAGCAAAACCGCGAGATACCACCACTGCGTTACGATGATGTGTACCGTCTAAAGCAGGACTTTCCTGAGCTAGATATCGAAATCAATGGCGGCATCGATACAATTGAGGACATCCGAACGCACCTACAGCATATCGATGGCGTGATGATTGGTCGGGCGTTTTATCACAACCCGTATCTATTAGCAGAGGCCAATAGCTTATGGAATGAGGAAACTCCTGAGACAATACCTAAGCGCTCAGAGATTTTAGCGCAGCTTTATCCCTATCTCGAAGAACAACTCGCAAAAGGCGAAGCGTTGCCAACGATGACACGGCATTATTTAGGACTCTTCCAAGGTCTGATGGGCGCGCGTAAGTGGCGTCAAGCATTGAGCGGCAAACCTCAGCTGACGATTGATGATATCAAGCGAGCTGCCGATGAAGTGCTACTATTAAATCCTGATGCATAATCCTAACGCGTAGCCAAATTTAAATATTTGACTGGCTCGATATAATTTACATGCTAGCCATCGTTGTGGTCAGCTTTTTATCTATGCCGCTTGCACAATATACTGCCACATCGCTGCACCATTATTGACAATGTGCAGTACGATTGGCAGTAGTAGCGAGCCCGACTTAATCCGTGCATAGCAAAATATCAATGCCAAAACCACAATAGTACTGATTTCATAGATACCATACTGCACATGGATCACAGCGAATATCAAACTTGTTACAATGCTGGCGACAATCGCCCCATGATTCGCTGAATATGAAGGTGCTGTGAACTGTTCTGCGATGGCTGACCACAATATACCGCGAAAGATAACCTCTTCATAAATTGGTGCGACGACCACCATAGCAAATACTAACAGCCAAACCAAACTGACAGACTGGTAGAGAGGATCGACAAACACCAGTGGTGTCATATCGAGTACATACGTCAGTGTCTGACTGGCAATCATAAATATCAGTAGCAGCCCAAGCATCCCTATACCCACTGACAGTGAGAACGGCTTTAGCGCTAGATATTGACGCAGACTGCCACCTTTTAAACGAATAGTAAGCACGCTAATTGTCACTAGCAATACACAGCCGATAAGTATAGACAGGCTCACGACCGTTCCATCATTACTACCAAAATAGAATATACGCCCTATCGATGTCCTTTCATCGGCAGGTAATACCAGCTTGCCAGCGACATAAACACCTACCAACTGACTGATAAAAAACGCAAGCACCATTGCTACTGTTAGCACGAATGTAGCCACGCGCGAAAATAGCGGCAGAGACTTAGGTGAGACAGTCTTACTAGATGGCGCAGTTAGGTTCTTTGGCATAAAGGTATCACTTAAAAATACTCTGGCAGCTCATATCCATTACAAGCATGACTGATGGTATGTTGCGTTTATTTGGACAATTGCTGCTTGATCAATCCTAGCACCTGCATTGAGACAGACTCTGGATGCTCAAGTGGGAACATATGCCCTCCTTCGTGAGTCTCATAAGGAATACCCAAGCGCGATTTTATCTGCTGCGGAAAGCGACGTTTCAAAAAGATACTTTCTTGACCAATGATTAGAGTCACAGGCACTTTAGGGCCACGGTTTGGTGCCAGCCAATACCAAGAAGGATTGGTACGGAACACAGCGACTTCACTGGCCTTAGGGATGGCCAATGTCACCTTGCCATCCGCGCGCTCATGCAAGCCATGATCGATATATCCTTGAAAGCTACGCTCATCAAAACTCTTAAAAAACCCTTTATGTCGCATTTTTTCATATGCTTCATCCCGGCTATCCCACACATCACGGCGATGTTTGGACACGCCAGCTGGTGATAGTTTGTCCATCAGACGATTATTCATAAGCGGTAATCTATCTGCTGTCTTTGCCAAATGCCATAACAAGCTGACTTTGCCATAAATCCAAGGCGGATCCATAAGCACCGCTTGTGCAAACAGTTCAGGCTGACGATACGTGGCCTGTAACGTACACATGGCCCCAAGCGAATGTCCCACTCCTACTACTTGTGCAACGCTGTGCTTTTCACAGGCACTGTTTACGCTATCAATGATTTGCTGCGTCAGACTACGCCAATGATCATCGACTGGGTAATCGGGCGTATCACCCAACATCGCAATATATTCAATCGTAAAAAATTCTGATAAACCTTCAAAAAATGGCTCATATACCGCGCTTGGCATTCCATTAGCATGGGCAAAATGCAGCACAGGTTTATTGGTTATTTTAGAGACAGGCAGTTTAGCAAAGGACTGCAAATTTATTTCATCACTCATGACAGACTCTCGTGGGAACGTTTATGTTATATATTATTTTTAATGATTGAACCTTGTACTATTGTCAAAACCAACAGCATCAAAACTAATCCCTTCAAAACCAACCATGTTTATATGACAAGTTTGACGACTGTGTTTGATGGTTACAGTTGTATAGCTAATTTAATCAGGCTATCACTCAGACCAAGGTTTTTATTTGGTAGTGCATACAATTAAGGCTGAGCACAATTATATGCTCAGCCTTAACAATCATACACATTATATCTAGAACATAAAACGCTTAACGCATCTGCCCAGTGTTGCTTTCTTGTGGCAATACATCAAGACTAACGCTAGAGCCAATACCTGCACCTAACTTCACTGCAAAACGGTCCATAAACATTTGGAACGGATCGGTTGGGCTATAGCTAATGATCGTATCAAGGTCGAGTTGCTTACTTAGACTTGTGATACTACCTGTTTTGTCTGCTAAGCCTAGCTCAATAGACTGCTCACCTGTCCAGAATAACCCTGAGAACAGTTTGTTTTGTTCAGGATTTTTCAGACGGTCGCCGCGACCTTCTTTGACAGCGTTGATGAAATGCTTGTGCGTGTTTGCTAGTACTTTTTCGACATGATTTTCTTCATAATCAGTCAACGGACGAGATAAACTTAAGATATCTTTATACTCACCAGCCGTAATCGTACGATCTTCTACGCCAACTTTATCCATCAAGCCTTTAACGTTATAGCTTGGCATAATGACACCAATAGAGCCGACCAAACTTGATGGATTGACATAAATTTCATCTGCGGCAGACGCAATATAATAAGCACCTGACGCACCGATATCACCAATCACCGCATATAGCTTTTTGTCTGGGTACTCTTGGCGTAAGTCCATCATGGTCTGCCAAATCTCATCAGACTGTACTGGCGAACCGCCAGGTGAGTTGATATCTAAGGCCACTGCTTTTGAGTTACTGTTTGCAAAAGCGTCTCTCAATGCTTCATTGACATCATATGCATTCGCTACATCGTCATTACTGATGACGCCTTGCAGCTCGACCACTGCTAAATGTGGATCGCTAGTATCGACTGCGTCCATACCTGTTGGCGCACTGCTGCAACCACGACCAAGGGTCAAAAATATCAATAAGATATAACCAAAGGTCAGTAGTTTAAAAAAGATACTCCAACGACGAGCGCGGCGCTGCTCAACCACACTCGCTAATAACGTGTTTTCCAGCACCTTCCATTCTTGTCCACTTGGCGGGCTTGGTTGCTGCAGTTGCGTTGGCTGATTTGCCGAGTTATCAGGACGTTTGTTAGGGTCTGGTGGCCAGTTGGGCATATAACTTCCTAAGTTAGAAACAATCTAAAACAATAAAATGAGGTTGTCGAGAAATACAGCTAAAGCGGTGATGTATACCTGATACTGTCTCACCATATCTGCGACCTATGTTAATAGTCAGTGACCTGTATTAATAGGCTGCTAAGTATGGTGGTATTTCGATAATGGTTCAATAGTATAACTGTGAAATATCACTATATTGTAACGCTGATAATATAAGCCTTATTTTTGAGGGTTAGTAGTTTCGGCATTGGAAAAGCTATCAATGTTATTTAGCGATAATGCCGCGTCTAACGGTTTGTTATCATAGGTTATAACTTCATCAACTCTCTGACGACTTATGATATCGCCTGTAATCTGCGAGGCACTGTGACCAAGCCAACGTGTATTTTTGAATAGCATGTTCTCATTATTCGATTCAGCTGAACATAGTAATGACCACATTTGCCAAACGCGTTGATGAGTATCAGTATCTAGAATCAAACGCGACTGAGAAGACGCTGACTGTTTGCTAGTTAACTGATTGATGGTTATTTGCGCTTGAGGATTGTCAGGTGAATTGACAGGTAACGAATTAAGTGGGTCTGCCGCATTGTATCTTAGAACGCGTATAAGCAAATTAGTATCAAGAGCAATCGTACAGTCCCAAACGCTAGTATCACCTATCTTGGTCCAACCAGTGATGACCTGCACTGACAATTCATCGTTAGTCGACTGCCATATTTTTCCTTGCTCACAACGTTGGGCACTGATAGTGGGCGTATCTTCAGACTGCTTAACTGTTTTGTAAGCTTGCTGAAATGCAGACCAACGATCAGAGCGCCCTGCTTGCCAATATTGGCTAATGGCTAAACGGTCATTTAATTGAGCAACAGTCATCGGTAGTAATTCAGAATTTTCGGTATTAGCAATACTCTTATTGTCAGGAATTAACGTATCAGTCAGGCCAATACTGCTGCTCTGTACGACAATACTCTCTAACTTATCCACAGATAAACTGCCCAATTGCTGCTTTAAATTTTCAAATAACTTGTCTGCTGTCAGGCTGCTTGGCATCGTTCGTGTAGAGGCTGGTCTATGATCAGCTAAGAACAACCAATTGGTACTGTCTTCATTGGCGGTAGGATATTGCAGCAATGCTGCCGTTATATATGAATCACCCGTTGGCAAAATATATAGGGTCGGTACCGTGACGAATGACTGCTGATTAGCATACACTGTCATTATCAGTAACGTTAATGGTGGCAACATCAACCAACGACTGAGTAAACCTCGTGGCAACAGCCAAGGCAATGCACTTAGCAAAGCCATCGATAGTATCGCTATATTAACTGGTGTATAGAGCCACGCATCCGATAGCGCTGGCAATGACGTCAGCCAACTCATCAAATCGTGTAGATGACCAACTATCGTACTAATAATTACCCAAAGAATATCAGCGATACTTGGCACCAAAAGATAACACAACCCGGCTAATAAATTGAGCGGTACAATCACCCAACCAAATAGTCCAATAGCAAATAAATTGATAAAAAGCCCCCATAACGACGCCTTACCGAATAAAAGCAACGTAACGGGTAATAAAGTAAGAAACAGCCAAAACTGTAGTTTAAATACACGCTTGACCATTCGCCAAACACGGCTAGATAGCGCATTACTGATAAGAGTATGCTGCTTACTATCGTGTACAGTCGTTGCAGCAGTAGTCTGGTGCTGATACGATGTATCGTCATACTTGAGTAATAACGCCACTGCGATAAAAGACAGCCAATACCCTGCCTGCCATAATACGTAAGGGTCACCCCAAGCCATCAATACAGCTAGCGCTAATAGCACGCGCATCGTACTGATAGGAAGTAATGTTAGTCTAACGAATCCAATCGCTAATAACATCCAAGCCGTACGGGCAGCAGGCACGTCAAAACCAGTAAATAGCGCATAAATAAAAGCAGCACCAATCATTACCCACCAGCGCACTTGCCAACGCGGAATACGACGATAAATCGCTGAATAATTACGATCAAACAGCAGTACAACTATGCCTGCCAATACAATAGCCAAAAACAGTACGTGCGTGCCTGAAATAGCGAGCAGATGTGAGATACCCGCCAGTTGATATAAGTCCTTAGTATCACGATTAATCAAGCTACGATCACCCGTGAGAAGACTTAATGTCACGGCTTTCGCTTGTTGTTCTGCTGTCGTTTGTGCTGACCAGTCTTGATAGAAATGCTGTCGTAATCGCCAACGCCCCTGATCGATACGAGTACGAAAGCGCTGAAGATATGAATCAGAGTCTAGCGACTGCTTCGAATATTTTTTATCGCTGATTTCATTGCTAATTTCGCTACTATTTACCAATGTAGGGCTAACGGCCAAAATATTTGCAACGCCATCAATATGCCGACCTCGCAACCAGCGATAACTGTCAAAACCAGTAGGGTTATTGACTGCTTGCTCAGAAGTAGCCAACGGTGCCAGTGCTAGGCTCATGAATATCTCATCACCAGGCTGCAAATCGTTTAAGGCTGCAAACTGGCTATCATTTGCAGACTTTTTTGGATAGGCGTTAAGTAGGACTCGGTGTTCGCTAACTTTGAGACTAACTTCATTGGGATTAGTGCTTAGGCTATTTTTATTTACATCTAAGTAGTCGGATGTTTTAGTTGCTAATTCTGTCGGCGTTAGCTCAGCGACTAATGGAGCGATATTCGTTATCACCGCTACTTGGCGATAACCGCTGTCTGTAGTGGCATCATAAACACTGTCGCTCAACCCTTCGATACGCACGAGTGCTTGTACTCGTATCGGTGCAGTTATTTCAGTGGTTTCTGCTTGTTGATGAGTAACCAAAGCTTGCAATGCGCTGCCTATCACTAACGCAGTCGCTAACAAAGCTAAGACTAAATATCTAATAATACGGAAAGGAAGTTTAGTATACAGAGATGCGTTGTTAAAGGTATTGTTATCAGCGCTGTGGCTGTCTATCGAGGGTATGTTGAATTGAGCCAACGCCAGCAGAAAAGTGGCAAATACAATCAGCGCCAAAGGCAGATTAGACGTACCAACTGTCTCTAGCAAGAATAAGTCGGTTGGCATTATCACATTATCTGCGACTGCCAATACGCCCATCATAACTATAATTATGAGGCTACCAATCAACCAGTACACCAGCACTCCTTGCTTGATGACTTAAATATTATTCGGCCAAATATGGTTACTTACTATAGCAAATGACACGTGATGCAATAGCATTTATATTTATATTACCCTATACTGAGGCAACGTATTAGGTGGTAACTATCTGACACCACCATTCTGTGTGTTCTAACCTTTACCCTACTCACCATATATTACTTTATACCAGCTTCTCAATACCATTGAGTAGACTGTAGTTAATGATTAAAGGCGATCCTGTGCCCCAAAAACGTCTAAAAGACCTACTTCCTACACCAGAGAAAATCTTAGAAAGTCGCACTTTAAAGCTGTTTGCACCGCACTTGGCTGATCCAAGGTTATGGCATTTCAATCGACACAGCCTAAATAAGGCCGTCTATATCGGTGTACTAAGTGCATTTTTTCCGCTGCCAGGACAGATGTTACTGGCACTTATTGGCTCGCTTATTTTTCGTGCCAATGTCCCTATGGCGCTTGGTTTGACATGGATTACCAACCCAGTCACTAGCTTGCCAATATTTTATGCTGGATATTATATCGGTGCAAAGATCATTGATGCACCTGTGATTAGCTTACGATTCATTGGTAGAATGATTGCTGATTTTAGCTTATGGGCATTATCAAACGGTGCCAATCCGTTCATTACTTATCGCGGTACAGTATCGCTTGCTGCATTTTGTATCGGACTAACGATTTTAGCTGTAGTCACCAGTCTTATTTGCGGTTTGGCATTTAAGGCTATTTGGCGTTATAAGACCGTGGCGAGCTGGCAGAAACGTCAGCAAAAACCTTCTGACGAATCTGACAAGTTATAAGGCAATCTATTTTCTTATACGGCTATAACGCTTACGCCCTAGCTAAGCTAGCACAGCTTATTCTTCTTTACTGTTCTCTATAGCATTTAAGACTTTGTCAGTAAAATCGCTATCCATCGGTACGATATCAATGACTTCATCATTTTTGCAGAGCGTATAACGCTTACCTGTCGCGCTGTCTTGAACTTTTAGGTCGTAATCAACCCCAGCTAAAGTAATGGCATCAAACACAGGGGTCAGTAGCTCAGTTTGTGCCTGTCTATCGAGCGTTTCAAACAAAGTTGAATCGATGTAAGGCTTTAACGGCTCATCACCCTCTTCCGCACTGCCAAAAGCCGCAATTGGATTATCATCTTCACGCATTTTACGCATCCTTATAAAATAGATAAGGCGGCTGGCTCACAACCGCTTAATCGCTAGTTTCTATGATATATTTTCTTAATAATACAACAATAACTTTTCAATATGACAGCCACTATATCCATGACAGACGCCAATAGATGGCGTTTCGGTCAGTTTTTCGACCTAATATAAAAAATTATGGTGGTGTATCAAAAAGTATGCTAGCGATAAAAGTCAATAAGAAATCTATGCTAAGTTCCCTGATTCTATAGGGCTTTAAAGGCTTCAAAAATTGTTCGAATTTTAATCAGCATACTTTTTGATACACCACCAAAATTATTAATACTGCTCCCAATGCCCATTGCGTAGCAACAACTGACGATCAGCAAGAGCAGCCAAATTGCGATCATGCGTCACCATAAGTAGCGCCGTTTGCATGGTGCTTTGTAGCTCTGATAACAGACCAAAAACGCTTTGTGCATTGTCATAGTCCAAGTTACCTGTTGGCTCGTCCGCCAAAATAAGCGATGGCTTGGTCACTAGCGCGCGTGCAATCGCTACACGTTGACGCTCGCCACCTGATAGTTCACCTGGTCTATGCATCAGACGATGCTCAAGACCGACATTTTCTAGAATCTCAACTGCCTGCTTACGAGCATCAGTCGTTGATACTTCTGGACGCATGAGCAACGGCATGGCTACGTTTTCGATTGCTGTAAACTCTGCCAACAGGTGATGAAACTGATAAATAAAGCCCAAATGCTTATTTCGCATTGCACCGCGCTCAGTTTCATTCATACTATTTAATAGCTGACCATGCAACCAAACCTCACCACTGGTTGGCGTATCTAGACCACCAAGCAAATGCAGCAACGTACTTTTACCTGAACCACTGGTTCCAACGATAGCGATGCGCTCACCCGCATGAACAGTCAGATCAAGACCAGTCAATACTTGTGTACTGACCGCGCCTTCATCATATATCTTATTGATATTGGTCGCCTCTAAAATGGCAGACATAGCGCTTCCTTTATTTTATTTATTTCGGTATTTATTTCGATATTTAGGCGTTTGCGATTACTCATAGCGTAGCGTTTGAGCAGGCTGAATCTTAGCCGCTCGGCGGGCTGGATAAATCGTTGCCAAAAAGCTCAATACAAACGATGCACCTGTGATTAATACCACATCTAACAAACGCAATTGCGATGGCAAATAATTGACAAAATACGCATCAAATAGATTCAGACCAAAGGCTTGATTAATAAAGCCTAAAATATCGCTGACCGTAAGTGCAAATATCACACCCAGTATCGTACCAGCGATAGTACCGATAACCCCGATGACCACACCTTGGACCATAAAGACTTGCGTAATCAAACGAGGAGACGCACCAAAGGTTTTTAAGATTGCGATATCTGCTTTTTTATCGGTCACTAGCATGACCAGACTTGAAACAATGTTAAAAGCGGCAACTAAGATAATCAAAAATAGCAATAGGCCGACCATGGCTTTTTCCATTTGAATTGCCCCAAACAGATTGCCATGAGTTTGTGTCCAGTCATTTGGATATAGCTTTTCAGGTGCGATAGCAGCTGCTTTTTCTGCTGCTATCGGCGCAGTAAAGATATCGTTAAGCTTCATGCGTACGCCCTGTGCGCCTTCTGGCAGACGCAGTAACTTTGCCGCATCTCCCATCGGGATAAACGCCATAAGGCTGTCTACTTCTGGGCTGATCGTAAAGATACCTGTCAGAGTAAATCGCTTAAATCGCGGTATCACGCCTGCTGGTGATGGTGACGCTTCTGGCAATACTAGCGTCACTTTATCCCCTATTTGCAGACCCAAGGACTGCACCATCTCCTCGCCCAACACGATACTGAAGTCACCACTTTTCAGAGTGTCAATACTACCTTCAATCATGTGCTCGTTGATGATGGAGACGTTTTTTTCGTATTCAGGCTCGACGCCTGTCACCATGATACCTGCGACCTGACCATTTGATGTCAGCATCCCTTGCAGTTGAATGAATGGTGCCACAGCTGCCACTTCTGGGTCTTCTTTGATCTGATCAGCGAGCTGTTCCCAGTCGCCAATAATTTCTGATGAGACCACAGTAGCCTGCGGTACCATTCCCAAAATACGGGTTTTCAGTTCACGGTCAAAGCCGTTCATCACTGATAGCACCGTAATCAATACGGCAACCCCAAGCGTCAGACCAATCATCGAGATGAGTGATATAAAGGAGATAAAGCCATTACTACGTTCTGCTCGGGTATATCGTAAGCCGATAAATAACGCTAAAGGACGAAACATATTCAAACTCTTTATCTTATCTACGTGCGACTTTATATAGGTTGCATAACGAGCAGTAGTAAATGCATCATACAGTTGCTACTACTCACATATAAATCAAACACAAAAACAGGGGGTCAGACGAGCCAATAACAGCTGTCAAAAGGGAGCTAGTTTGACACAAACTAGCTGATATGTGCCAGTCATTAGCAAAAACTGAGAGTATTTTTTACCAAAAAACTGGGTTTTGTTATTATTTTTTATAGGGGACTTGCTATTAGCTGTACCAATACCTATATATTATATGCTAAAGACAATTGTCATTAACCCCTCATTGAGGTTTCTGATCTTTTACTGGCTAGGCTGCTGACCATCATAAACCAATCATTTAAAATGTTGGATGGTACACAAGCAAACACAGTATTAGATATAAACCTCACGCTGACTTAATTTTGAGTATTTTCATGACCATAAATTATCAATACAAAAACATTCAATCTCCCACCAAGATCACGTTGACCGATGAGCAGTCTGCAGGTCACGCCGATCACTGGCGTATTCTGACCGATGATATGAGTCATGATGTGCCTGAATGGCTACAAAAAATGATTGAAGTCGCCGCGATGCCTAAAGGCCTGAATAACAACGTCAGTGCAAAAGACAGCTGCCTGCTTTTATCAGAAGACCAACCTTGCCATATTAATCAAGTGCTCGCGATGAAAGATGGTAAGCCAGAATGCTTTATCAATGCTTATCCTTGTGTCGATAGTCCTTACGGATTGAACTGTAAAATTGAGCGTGTCATCGCCAATGACAACTCACACGATGCCGTGTTGCGCTTACGTACTGCTGATGGCAGCATTATTTATGCGTTTGATCAACTCTATACGACCAACCGCCATCTCTATCAACGCGACACCTCTTACTATGTGAACTTTAGTGCTTGGGCGCACGAAATTAAGCTAAGCGAGCAAAACGAAGTCATCATGGTCGAAGACCAAGAGTCTATCCGTTATCACCGTGCCTTTAACGACATCGTGGCGGCAAATGACGGAAAAATCCCTGATGACCTACAAGAGCAAATTAGCGAATGGAAACCTGAGACCAAAGAACAAATGGCACCTGTCGAGATTAACTTGGGCCATATGTGCGCTTACTTGTTTGGCGATACACTAGGGCAAGAAGATGAAGCTTGGTGTCAGGGGCAAGTGCTTGGCAAGCAAGAAACCGTATTTAATGGTAAATCTATTATATTGTTTGATGTGGTGACATTACGTGAGCAGGATGCAGATCCTTTTGTAGTGCGTGTCGGTGCGCTTAATACTGCTGAGACTAATAGCATTAAAGTACATGACTACGTCCAAGCAAACGTATGGCTACAAGCAGCGATATACAAAGAAAACCAATCAAAAGCTAGCTAACCTGTTTGAGAAGCTTTCCACAGCTTTTTATGCCTATTTGATTACGCAATAAAAAAGCCCCTAATATGAATTAGGGGCTTTTTTGTGTCTTATGAAATTTTACAGTTAAAAACATAGCGTAAAAGTCGTATAAATATGCGATTAAGCCATCGTCGTCATTGATTTGATGCGAGTGTATAACTCTTTTTGCTCTGCGCTTGGACGTGCAGTCTGTACTGCCATCAACTGTGACATATCGCCTTCGACACGAATTTTACCACTCATAAACGCACCCATGATTTGATTGGTATCAAAATCAGTGATGATAGACTGTAGGATATCGCGATCTAGTAGCAGCGTCGTCGTTGCATTATCGTTTAAGCCGCGATGCAGCAAACCATTTGCAAAATTGGCTTCGATAGTTTTATCAGCTTCAGCCACTTTTAAGTTGACGACCATATTGGCAAGTACTGGTGGTAAATTTAACTCACCTGCTTCGTTGCCCATTTTTTCTACTTGCTCAAACCATTCATCTGTCAAAAAAACTGCCATATTATATTATCCTTAATTGATATTCTGTCAGACCAATATCCCTTGAGGCACTCTTGGCCTAACTATTAGAATTATGAAAATGATTGCTATCAATAGACCTATGCAATACATAGCCATTAATGACGTTCAGCCTCATTATAAAGGGCGACTTGATAAGAAGTAAAACCTATTTATCGGCTCAGCAATGTTATTGTTACAAAACTTCTTTGCAGGTCTACGCTTATGTTTAGCGAGCGCCTGCTCTATTCAATCAAGATGAGCATCTAGAATAGTGACAAAATTGTGTATAAAATAGAGGAGTAGCACAGCAATAATAAGTTGCTCGCTAACATTTATACCAAAGAGTTTGTATTTTGGCGCATAGTTCTGATGATATTTAATTAGGATTGCGTTACAATACCCTTAAACAGAGTCGGGAGTTTTAACCAAACATTACATAATCGTGTTTTTTGTCAGCCGCCGCTAGCATACATCTATGGTCAATGCGTTTTAATAGCCCTATAGATATGGGTATCTATCTTCATTAGTACAGATTTTTTCGTAATAATTAAGATACATATTTAGCCTTATGAGATGTTTGATGCTCAAAACGGCGCGTCTTCTTATTTACCTTGATGATCTATTAACAATCCTACTATCGATTGACCTTGAGCAAGGTGTATGAAATGCCTATTTCTATTTATTAGTATTAACTAATAGACAGTAAGGGCCTAAATCGATAGTTAATGACGTCATTGCGCTAAATAAGCCAAAAAACAACATGTGTTGGCGCTAGTATAAATACAAATTTGAGAGTATTTATAGTGCAGACAACATAGATTGTTGGTTAATTCTGTTGATAATTCGGGCTGTAAAGGAATCATCCAATGAGTTTACAAAACACAGCAGTCGCCCCAGTTGACCGTGAGTATGAAATTACTGTCGTAAGATTTTTTACGATCATGGCTGTCGTTTGGGGCATCGTCGGCATGAGTCTTGGTGTGTTCATTGCTTCACAGTTAGCATGGCCAGCACTCAACTTTGACATTCCATGGCTGACCTTTAGTCGTTTAAGACCACTGCATACCAATGCGGTGATTTTTGCGTTCGGTGGCTCTGCCCTGTTCGCAACGTCTTACTACATCGTTCAGCGTACCTGTAAGACGCGTTTATTTGCGCCATATTTGGCTTGGTTTACCTTTTGGGGTTGGCAAGCGGTTATCGTATCCGCTGTTATTACCCTTCCTCTAGGTTTGACCTCAACTAAAGAATACGCTGAGCTTGAGTGGCCGATCGATATCCTAATTGCCTTGGTATGGATCTCTTATGCCATCGTCTTTTTTGGTACGCTCATCAAACGTAAAACCTCACATATTTATGTGGCTAACTGGTTCTTTGCCGCCTTCATCATTACGATTGCACTACTACACATCGTAAACAGCATGGCGATTCCAGTTAGCGCGTTCAAATCTTATTCGCTATTTGGCGGTGCAACTGATGCGATGGTGCAGTGGTGGTACGGGCATAATGCGGTAGGTTTTTACTTAACGGCAGCCTTCCTTGGAATGATGTATTATTTTGTTCCTGTACAGATTGGCCGTCCTATCTATTCTTATCGTTTGTCTATCGTTCACTTTTGGGCATTGATTGCTTCATATATGTGGGCTGGTGGTCACCATTTGCATTATTCAGCGCTTCCTGATTGGACGCAGTCTCTTGCTATGGTCTTCTCAATCATCCTGTTCGCACCATCTTGGGGTGGTATGATTAACGGTGTACTAACGCTATCAGGTAGTTGGGATAAGCTGCGTACCGATCCGATCATTCGCTTTATGATTGTTGCATTGTCGTTCTACGCGATGTCAACGTTCGAAGGCCCAATGATGTCTATCAAAACAGTGAATGCGCTATCGCATAACACTGACTGGACAGTTGGTCACGTACACTCAGGCGCACTTGGCTGGGTTGGTATGATTACGATTGGTTCGCTATACGTACTGTTACCACGTATTTATAACAAACCGAAGATGTACTCTATCAGCTTAATCACCACGCATTTCTGGCTTGCGACTGCAGGAACGATTTTCTATATCGTGTCTATGTGGATCTCAGGTATTGGCCAAGGCATGATGTGGCTGGCTACTAACCCAGACGGTACTTTGGTATATAGCTTCGTTGATACTGTTGAATTCTCGCATTTCCCATATATTGGCCGTGCATTTGGTGGCTTCTTATATGTATCGGGTATGTTTGTAATGGCTTATAACTGCTATAAAACACTCAAAATGCCAGAAGGTAAGCCTGTAGATGTCGCTGATCCAACGGATCATGAACCTAGTGTCGAAAAACCTTCGACAGCTAACGTATAAGGAGCGATCATGGCTGGTACACCGCATGAAATTATTGAAAAAAATACAGGCTTGTTAGTCATTGGTATCGTGATTGCTATTAGTTTTGCAACGCTAGTTGAAATCGTGCCATTGATCTATGACAACAAGGGTCCTGAAGAAGGTGGGGTGAACGCTCCCCTTCCTGCTATGGAGCCTTGGACAGCGCTTGAATTTGAAGGTCGTGATATTTATATCCGTGAAGGATGTCACGTTTGTCATACTCAAATGGTTCGCCCATTACGTGCAGAAGTTGAACGTTATGGACCATATTCACGTGCCGCCGAGTCGACGTGGGATCATCCATTCTTATGGGGATCGAAACGTACTGGACCAGATTTAGCACGTGTTGGTGGCCGTTATTCTGAAGATTGGCAAAAGCAACATTTGATCAATCCACGTTCGCTAGTGCCTGAATCAGTTATGCCAGGTTTCCCTTGGTTGGCGACTAACGAAGTAGATGGCGAAAACATTCAAGCTAAAATGCGTCTATTCCGCGATCGCTTCGGTGTTCCTTATACTGAAGAAGACATTGAAGGCGCTCCAGATGCAGTGCTTGGCGCTACTGAGCTTGACGCTTTGGTCGCCTATCTACAGCAGTTAGGTACCGCAATGGAAGGACAGCGCTAATGGGTATTGGTGAATTACAAACAATTGCGACCGTTTCTGCCTTTATTGCCTTCGTAGGCGTTGCATGGTGGGCGTATTCGCCAAAAAACAAAAAACGCTTCGAAGAAGATGCACAACTTGCGCTTGATGACGAGGATATAAAATCTCTGTCTGAAGAGCAGCGCAATAAGGATAAATGATGACATTTTTTTGGAGTTCTTGGATCACGCTAATCAGTTTCGGTTGCTGGCTTTTTATTCTTGGCGTTCTGTTGTTTGTACTAAAATACAAACCAGACGTTGAGGAAGACGGTACTACCGGTCATGAATACGATGGTATCCGAGAATACGACAAGCCGCTTCCTAAATGGTGGTTGGTGATATTTTTTGGCTCGATCGTTTGGGGTGTGGCGTACTGGGTATTCTTTCCAGCTATGTTCCCAGCACATTGGAAAGGTATCGCCACCGTAGAAGTTGACGGTGAGACTGTACCGTGGACCTCTAAAAACGAGTTGTTCAGTGAGCTTGAAAGTAACAACAAAGTATTTACCGATAATTTTGAAAAAAGCATTTTGGTAAAAGCAGACGCTGCAGGTGCGACTGCGACACTTGGTACGCTAAACGAGTTACAAGCGACCATGCGTCGTAGCGAAAACCCGCCAGCAGATCTACAGACTAAAATTGACGAAAAAGTTGCAGAACTTGCTCCTTATGTCGAAAAACTGTCTGAAAATCCAAATGCTTTAAAAGTTGGTAGCCGCTTGTTCTTACAGAACTGTTCTGTATGTCATGGCTCTAACGCTAAAGGTGCGACAGGCTACCCTAACCTAACCGATAATGATTGGTTATACGGCGGCGAAGCTAGCAACATTCTGACTACACTACACAATGGTCGTATCGGCGGCATGCCTGCTTGGCGCGATCAGATCGGCGAAGACGGTGTTCGTGCAGCTTCTGAGTATGTATTGTCACTATCTCCAAATAACGGTAGTAAGAGTAACGGTGAACTTGATCAAACTTTGGTTAATCAAGGCGAAGCTATCTTTAAGCAGCAGTGTGCACTATGTCACTCTGAAAGCGGTAAAGGTATGATTTCAGCAGGTGCACCGAACTTGACTGACAATATCTGGTTATATGGCGGTGAGCGTGAGACTGTACGTAATACATTACGTTATGGCCGTGCTGGCGTTATGCCTCAGTGGGAAACTAAGCTAGGTAATGAGCGTATCATGCTACTTGCTGCTTATATCTACTCACTATCAGATAAAACAGGCAAATCACCTGAAGCAGCACCAGTTACTGCTGCTACTCAGCCTATAGCAACTGAAGAAGCAACTGCTAACTAAGACGTTGTTACTGTACTAAATATGGATGAGATTTAATGAAGGGAGAACTGTTATTGCAGTTCTCCCTTTTGCGTATAGTGGTATTGATTTTCATTTAAAAATGACAGTGATGAGCGGCTATAAATACTAGAAATCGTTCTCATATACTCATTGCTTTTTACGATTATTACCCCATTATTAGTAGGGAGAATGTTAGAATAGCTATTTTTTAAAATAGTCTATTGGTCACGGCTTTATATCGCTCTGACTCAATCACATAACACGATAGTCAACTTCACATAAATTAGATGCAGGTTTGTTTAGTCTACTATTTGTAGTACCTTCACTCCCCTTTGCTTGTATCAAGATTATGTTGAACCAACTATATTTACAATCGATCATTTGGTAAGCAGATTAGAAGGTTTTTCATCGAATTTCCTATCCGCTATTTACTGACATTGATAACATCATACACTCATATACCTCGACGCTAGAGGTGTTTGTTCATCATGCCAGCAGACTGATTCTTTTTTAAAGAGGCACGTTTATGTCAGCACAACAATCCAATAAAATTCCTGTACAACAAGTCGATCTTGATGCCACCAAGCATCGTGTGCATCCGAGGTTTGTCACAGGTTTTTATCAAAATATTCGTGTCATCACGATGTATGCCCTTTTGGCGGCTTTTTTACTTTTGCCATGGCTGCGCTATAATGATAGACAAGCAATATGGTTTGATGTGCCATCGCAGCATTACTATATTTTTGGCATGACTTTTTTGACGCAAGATTTTTATTTTATTGCTGCATTTGCCATTATTGCAGCGTTTACGCTGTTTATGGTGACGGTATATGCAGGACGCGTTTGGTGTGGTTACGCCTGTCCTCAAACGATATGGACCCATCTATACCAATATGTTGAAAAATGGGTGATTGGCGATCGTAATAAACGCATCAAGTTTGATAAAGCGCCATTAAGTGCGAGCAAAGTATTCAAACGCACGGTTGTGTATTCAATTTGGTTCTTGCTTTCAGTGATTACAGCGGCGACTTTTGTCAGCTACGTGGCGGGAACAGACTCTCTATATCATAGCTGGCAGTCAATAGGAATGATTCCGTTCCCTGATTGGCCAACATGGGTATGGGTCTCAATGTTTATTTTCACCTTTGCTACTTATGCCAATGCAGGCTACATGCGTGAGCAGATGTGTGTACAGATTTGTCCTTATGGCCGTTTTCAGAGTGTGATGTTTGATAAAGACACATTGATCGTATCTTATGATTATGAACGCGGTGAGCCACGCGGTGCCCGTAAAAAGGGCACAAATCCAGAGCACTTAGGCGATTGCATTGAATGTACCATGTGTGTGCAGGTCTGCCCTACTGGTATCGATATTCGTGATGGTTTGCAAGTTGGCTGTATCCAGTGTGCAGCTTGTATCGATGCCTGTAATGAAGTGATGGACAAGGTCGGCTATCCGCGTGGACTGATTCGTTATACGACCGAACGTCAGCTGGCAGAAAAAGAGCCAAGCCGCGTACTGCGCCCACGACTATTTGCTTATTTGACATTGTTAGCTGTGCTATGTGGCGGTGTTATATATGCGCTGACCGATCGCGTGCCCTTAGAGATTGATATCCGCCGTGACCGTAATCAGTTGTCGTCTATCAATAATCAAGGCATGATCGAAAACAGCTATATCGTCAAGCTGACCAACAAAACCCAAGAGCCTCACAATTATAAAATAACGCTCGCACCGCAAGAGGGTTTGAGTTTAGAGCTACGCTTCAACGATGTACCTTTAGAAGCAGGCGAAAGCTTCGATATGCCTGTCAGTATTTATGGTGATCCTGATGTGATTGAGTTTGGTCAAACGCCAGTGACGTTAAATGTGACCAGTGAAGACGGTAAGTACAAAGTCAGTAAGCAAAACGTCTTTACGACTCAAGGTCAGTAGTTCATCACTGAGTTGATTATTTAGTTTCCTTTATGTCATTCGGTAGCCAGCGACTTTGAAAGTCAAAGGCTATCGGGTGAATGATTTATGATTAAACTGGCAGCGCTTAGCCGTCAAATTGTCCGTTGATACCATTTGTCGATATCTGATAAGCAGATCTTTGATAAATAAGTATCTGATGAATAGGTATTTTATGTCTAATCCAGCACCGAATTTTAAACATCAAGATACTCAGCCATGGTACAAGAATTACATGGTTATGATCTTTGTGATTGGTATGCCAGCTGCGGTCGTGATCGCTTGTATCTGGTTTGTTTACTACTCTTACCAGATCCGCGACAGCGTGGTACGTGACGACTGGTATATGGATGGCAAAACGCTCTATCACGACGTATCACGTGACAAGCTTGCTTATGATTTGGACTTGCATGGCAAGATGCAATTTTCGGATAATGGCGATGTTGTGTTTTATCTCAATTATCCTGAGCAAAGTGTGCAGTCAGGCAAGCTATTGAACGGCCAGCCACTTACTTATCCTGATACGCTTGATCTTTCAATCTCGCATGCAACCGACATCAAAAAAGACCGTGACGTCGTGCTAAAGCATGTTGAGGGCAATAAATACAGCGCCCAAGTGGATCTTGATTCGGTAAAAGCCAAATATTACCTGCAAGTGAATAACGATGGCAAGGACGATTGGCGTATGCAAGATGTCGCCAAGCTTCCGCGCTCAGAGGTTAGCTTTAAACCTTTACCTGTCTTTGCTAAAAGTTAATGCTGTTAGTAGCATCCAGACATAAAAAAACCAGCCACTCGTCAGAGATCGGCTGGTTTTTTTTGAGCTATTTAATATTCTACTAATGAATAGGTACTATTTAATATGACCCTGATTCATAACTACTAAATCACAGGGTTAATCGTTGGGATTTTCTGTGCTTTACGCTCGTTTTGCGCGGCTTTGTCCGTCTCTGTGGAATAAGGCTTGTCACTAGCGAACTTAGGATTGAACGTTTGCGTCCTTGGCGATACAGGTAAACCAATCTCAGCCAAACTCTCTGTCTGCCCGGCTTGAATATTGTCGCCTTCAAATAAACGCTCATCATTATCACGATCAAGACTGAGTGTTTCAAAATCAAAAAGCTCACGATCAGCTAATTGCGATGGCGCAACGTTTTGCATTGCCTTAAAGATAGAAGCCAAACGCTGCGGATGAGCGTCATCCCATTCACGCAGCATATCGTTGATGATGGCACGCTGTAGATTAGTCTGGCTGCCACACAGATTACAAGGAATGATTGGGAATTCCTTTAATTTGGCGTACTCAATGATGTCTTTCTCTTCGACATAGGCCAATGGGCGAATCAGCATATTTTGCTTGTCATCACTCAGTAGCTTGGGCGGCATGGATTTGAGCGCACCACCATGGAATAAGTTCAAAAAGAAGGTCGCCAGCATATCATCACGATGATGGCCAAGGGCAATTTTAGTCGCACCAATTTGTTTGGCAAAGCCATATAGTGAGCCGCGGCGTAGACGTGAGCATGCAGAGCAATAAGTCTTGCCTTCTGGCACCACGCTTTTGACGATGCTATATGTGTCTTTTTCTAAAATATAGTGAGCGATGCCCTGCTCGTTTAGATACGCAGGTAAAATGTCTTCCGGATAGCCTGGCTGCTTTTGATCAAGATTCACCGCGACGATATCAAAATGAATCGGTGCAATGCGTTTTAGCAGCAATAAAATATCGAGTAAGGTATAGCTGTCTTTACCACCCGAAACACAGACCATCACCACATCGCCATCTTCAATCATATTAAAATCGCGGATTGCCCAAGAGACTTGGCGACGCAGCTTCTTTTGTAGTTTACGAAAGTACGCTGATTCGGTAGGTGCTTTCGCATCGGCAAACTGCTCGTCAATCATGTCCTCATCACTGCCCTCTTCAAAGACGTCATCGTACTCTCTACTATCAGTATCGGTCTCCAAAGCCTGACTATCAAAGCTCATTGCATCAGATACATCATCAGCTTGAGAAGGAATATTCGGCGTAAATAAGGTTGCTGCGGTCATAAGTTACTCAATATCTTTATAAGGGTGATTTTACTATAAAGCGATTTGCGATAAGGCTTTTAAAGCGTTATCACCAATGTCATGTGACTGATACTTTAAAAGCTGCGATTATAACAAATATTGCTAACAGATTGAAAAGATGACAGTAATACCGACTTTATTTTATTGCAGTGCTATGTAAACTAGCTTAGTGACGGGTGATTGGTCGCTTCGTGGTTCTGTAGTAGACGTATTTTTGCTAAAATAGCCGTTTTCGTAAACCAATAATAGATATCACTATGACTAACGTTACTTTGCAAGACACCCCCAATCAAGTATCAGATGCTGATTTAGCTGCTCTTACCAAAAGCCAAAATGCGGTTGTCCTTTTATCAGGCGGTCTCGATTCGGTGACTTGCTTATATTGGGCAAAAGCGCGCTATGCATCAGTGACAGCAGTCAGCTTTAACTATGGTCAGCGTCATAATAGTGAACTTGTGGCCGCAAAGACCATCGCTGAGACAGCAGGCGTCAATCATAGAATCATCGATATTGATATCGCACAACTGGGTGGTTCATCATTAACAGACCACAGCATGATCGTGCCAGACGGTGATTCGGACAAATTCCCTAGCAAAAAACGCGACGAAATCGATAACGACGCTATCCCAAATACCTATGTTCCTGCGCGTAATACTATCTTCTTATCATACGCGTTAGCAGTCGCCGAAGTCGCTGATGCCAACCATATCGTCATCGGTGTCAGCTCAGTTGACTATTCTGGCTACCCTGACTGTCGCCCAGAGTATATAGCTGCCTTTGAACATATGGCCAACCTTGCGACAAAAGCAGGCGTTACTGGTCATCGCTTATCGATTCAAACGCCATTGCAGCAACTGTCAAAAGCCCAAACTATTGAGCTTGGTCTGTCATTAGGTGTCGATTACGGACAGACGATTTCTTGTTATCGTGCAGATGCCAATGGCCTTGCTTGCGGTGTTTGTGATAGCTGCGCATTACGTCGTCAGGGCTTCGCCCAAGCTGGCGTAACTGACCCTACTCATTATCAGTCTTAATTAATTTTAGTCGGTCCTATATAGACTGGATACAGTATAAGGCGCACTTATTCCACTATCCTTCCTTATGTCTAAATCATATCGAACCCACTATGCATTAACGCTAAATGTTGCGTGGTATGATGATACCCATCAACATTCGCGCAACATTCGCTTGCATTAACACAGCACGTCGTTCTTGTATTCTAATCGACATACTTGCTATCGTATGAACGATTATATTTATCGAAAGATGTAACTGACGATATCGGTCACTCATATATTGATGAGTTGACTTTGCATTGAGTAAAAGACAAAAAATTGACGCTACCCGTAAGAGGAAATTTATGAAGTTGTTGCCAGTACTACCCCTAGCCTTAGCGGCCCTGTTTGCCTTGCCACAAGCCAACGCTGCTGACATTAAGCAAGACAATATCAATTCATGTGTCAATGGCGCAGTCAAGTATAAAGTCGCTGACAAAAGCAACGCAACCAAACTATGTAACTGTACTATTGGTGTGCGCAGCAACATGACTATCGGTCAAATGTGGGAAATCGAAAGCTACGCACAAGACAAGAAAGACCCTTCTAACCTGCCATATGTGAAAGCGATGCAAAAAGATCTGCAGCAGTGCACCGTTGGCTTAGATTTGAAGAAGCCACAAAAACCTGCGTAACCTCTAATCGTTTGATATACAAAAGACTGGCCATTGCCAGTCTTTTTTGTTGCCAATGAATGGACAAAGTGTAAAACTGATTATTTATTTCTACTAATCTGCTTATAATAAGAACACTATAAATAGAACCATCATTAAGCCAGTACACATAACTAAAATTAATAAGGATTTTACAATGGCCAAGCCAACGACAGAAACCATTCACCTACCTGATTTTCCAGTAACCATAGTACGCAAGCTTGCTGGTAATTTTATCCATGATGAAATTAATTTAAAAGAAATGGTCGCCAATACCGATAAAGGCCTTATTCTGTATTTTTATCCCAAAGACAACACGCCAGGCTGCACCACACAGGCAACAGAGTTTACCTCGCACCTTCATGACTTTGATGAATTGGGCTACGACATTATTGGCGTCTCTCGTGATAGTGTTGAATCTCATGAAAAATTTATCGACAAATATGACTTACAGATTCCAATCATCAGTGATACTGATGAAAAGCTATGCCAGTATTTTGATGTTATCAAAGAAAAAAATATGTACGGCAAAGTTACGTTAGGCCTTGTACGTTCGGCATTTGTATTCGATAAAAACAGTGAGCTGACTCATGCTCAGCGTAACTTACGTGCTAAAGACTATACCAGTCGCTTACTGACTATATTGGCGCCATAATTACTGGTTATGTACTTAAATCAGTATTATTGGCACTATAATTAAGTCAATATTCATCATAAGAACGATAAAAATAGAATAAAAAAATATAAGCCGAGAATTTAGTCTATTACTGAATATAACCTTTACCCTATTAGAGAATAATATGAATAAACAATCTGGCACTACCACTGACGATACGCCGAGAGAAGTCACGCGCAAAGTATCTGTCGCTATTATTGGTGCTGGTACCGCAGGTCAAAATGCTTTTCGCCAAGCAAGTAAAATCAAAGATGATGTGGTCATTATTAATGAAGGGTTTTGGACCACGACCTGTATTGCGGTCGGCTGTATGCCTAGTAAGCTGCTAATTGCAGCTGCTGATCGCGCACACGATGCCAACCATTCTGCTGAATTTGGTATTCATGCAACCGCGCAAGTCGATGGCAAACGAGTCATGGAGCGTGTGCGTGACGAACGCAGTCATTTTGCCAGTTACATTAAAAAACAAGTAGACAGCTGGCCTGATCATAAGAAAATCGACGGTCGTGCTCGTATTAATGAGCAAGGGCTAATCGAGGTCAATGATGAGTTGATTGCTGCTGAGCAAATCATTGTCGCCACAGGTAGCTCGCCGTTTATTCCTGATGGATGGGCGGAGAAGCTTGGTGATACTATGCTCACTTCTGATAGTGTCTTTGAGCTTGAAGACTTACCAAAAACGATGGCTGTCGTCGGTGCTGGTGCCATCGGTCTAGAGCTTGCACAAGCATTCACACGCTTGGGTGTAGAAGTCACGCTGCTAAACCGTGCCAAACAAGTGGCTGGTCTAAAAGATGATGATATTAATAATAAAGCCATGGATTGCTTAAGTCATGAATTGACCATGCATCTAGGCAGCGAAATTACCGATGTAGGTACACAAGCAGATGACGGTAATAAAAGTGCATTTATCAAATATAAAGATAGTGCTAGTGAGTCTCAGCAATGGCAAGGTGAGTACGTCTTAGTTGCTACTGGTCGTCGCAATGATATTAAGCAGCTAGGTGTCGAAAACTTAGGCGTTAAGCTAGACGATAAGAACCGTCCAAAAAACTTGAGTAAAAAAACAGGTCAGATTGGCGACTTAAACGTCTATATCGTTGGTGATGCCAATGCTAATATTCCGTTACTGCATGTGGCTAGCGATGAAGGGTATAGTGCAGGCAGTATGGTCTGCGAAAATACAGAAGCGGCTTATATTCGCCCACCTGCGACACCTTTTTCTATCGTATTTTGCTCACCGCAAATCGTCAATGTTGGTATGTCTTTACCAGAGATTCAAAAAGATTCAGAACTCGAATTCGTTATCGGTAGCGTGAGCTTTGATAATCAAGGACGCAGCCGTGTGATGGGCGTCAATTGCGGATTGCTACATATCTATGGTTGCAAAAAGACAGACAGAATTTTAGGCGCTAGTATGGTCGGCCCTGACGCTGAATATATCGGTCATATACTTGCTACAGCAATTACCAATGACCTAAGTATCAAAGACATGCTCGACACTCCTTTTTATCATCCAACGATACTAGAGGGACTACGTACGGCTCTACGTGATGTACAGTACAAAATGGAGATACCTTTCCAATCTCAAGATGCTCAAGAAAACAATTTTTAATCTACTAATTGGTTAGTTCCTCAAGTCAGTAATAATTTCAAACTGGCACTAATGAGTTTGAAGCCTTGCCCCTATTTGATTGCCTTGACGACTTGAGGTAATTTATAAATAGATATTCGTTTACAACTTTTTGTACAAACACATCCTGCATGGACGAAAAAATGCCAATCGCTAGTGTTACCGACTTTTTTGAAGAGATCGTTCGCGACTTACATACTAGCCTATATCTTGCTCTCGGCGGCTCTATAGATGAAGAGTCACTTAATTGGTCCTCTCAAGCAGTAGAATTGGCGAGCACTGGCATCAAAATCCTAATACTGCTTGCGGTATTGGGATTTTTTTATTGGTTGGCCAATTATATTCTTAGACAAAGCCAAGCCAAAATTAGACTAAATGAGCGCCGCACTAAGATTGTCCGTTCAGTTTTGCGCTATGTCTGGATTGTCGCCAGTCTGATAGCGATTATGAGTCAGATAAACTTTGAGCCAGAGACCATCAAAGCCACCGCAAAGGCAAGCACTTGGGCGGGCATCTATTACGTACTTTGGGCATCATCAGGACAAATCATTCACAGAGTCCTGCAGCACTATGGGCTCAATGCTTCCATAGAGCAGCTACTCAAAAATATTTTATCTGTATTACTATTGGTACTCGGGCTTGCCAGCGTCATGGCGCAATTTGGCTTCGACATTGTATCGTTAGTGGCGGGTTTGGGTATTGTTGGTTTGGCGGTTGGCTTCGCCGCTCAGTCTACCCTTGCTAATTTTATCGCTGGTATCACTATTTTACTTGAGCAGTCTTTTCAGGTCGGTGATTGGATTCATATCAATGACAATGAAGGGCGCGTAGTACTTATCGCGTTGCGCACCACTCATATCCTCACTCGAGACAATATCACTGTCATTATCCCAAACTCCAACGTTGCCTCCTCCGAGGTGATTAACCTGACGTCCAAAAACTTTATCCGTTTTGATATTCGTGTGCGTATCGCGTTCGAAGATGATATTGAGACGGCTCGTAAGGAAATTTTGCAAGTACTCAGCAATACCGATGCGGTGCTTAATCGTCCTGAGACCTCAGCGACCGTGGCAGAAATTGGCGAGTACGGGGTGTTCTTTATCGTACGTTTTTGGGTCAAACCAGCAGCCGTTGCCCGCATCCCCAAAATCAAAGAAGTGCTGCAAGAAGAAATTAAAATTGCATTTGATGCTGCCAACATTTCTACGCCCTATCCGCATATGCGATTGCTGATGCCAAAGGATGTTGACTACCCTATCGCGACTAAACCCTTTGCAACCACTACTCAAATCGTCCCAGAGGAATTACCACTGACGAAAGGTGAGTAGAGAATTTGTTTTCCCGTATTTGACTATCGCATCTTAAAATCTTAAACACGGCTACTTTGAACCATCCTACTGTGAATTATGGTAAAATTGCCGGTTACACCGATTATCTTATTATTTGCTTTTTTGTCAATTTAGCCCACAGGTACCCGTATGACCGAACAAACCGCGCCCGCATCTCTAACAGCAGCTTCACCAGAGTTGTCGCTTGATCTTATTATTACCTGTGCCGATGGGCTTGAGGCACCACTTCAGACTGAGCTAACCAGTTTTGGCATTGACAGCGAAATCAAAAGTACCGGCCGTCTAGCCGTAACTGGTGGCTTGCGTGAGCTATATACCATCTGCCTATGGTCACGCGTGGCCTCGCGGGTATTGATGCTGATTAAACGTAAAAACATCAATGCAGAATACGACGTTGCAGAGCAGCTATACGGCTTGGCAAAATCGGTCAATTGGACTGAGCAGTTTAGCCTAGAGCAAACCTTTGCTATTCGTCTGTCTGTCGATAAGCGTGTCGCTGTCAGTCAGCAGTTTGCGATGCTACGTATCAAAGATGCAATTGCCGATACGTTTAACGAAGTTTACGATAGCCGTCCTAACGTCGATAGCAAAAACCCAGACTTCTCTGTTTTTGCAACCATCAATGACAAGCAAGCTGAGTTGTATTTAGATTTATCTGGTACCAGTTTGCATCGCCGTGGTTACCGTGTGGCCATGACAGAAGCACCATTAAAAGAAAACTTGGCAGCCGCCCTACTCTATAGCGCTGGTTGGCACAAGAAAAATGAAGCTGGCGACGCACCTTTCTATAATGCGTTAATCGACCCAATGTGCGGCTCTGGAACGTTCCTTATTGAAGCGCTATTGATGCATTGCGACTATGCCGTGGGTATCGACAAAGCTGCCAATCAATTTGGCTTTTACCAGTGGCAGCATCATGACGAGACGCTATGGCAAGAGATGATTGATGATGCTCAAACGCGTTTCCGCGAAGCATTAGAGATTGCCAACGAGCAGCCTGATACGTTGCCACTTATGCTAGGCTTTGATGCTGATAGTGGTGCGATTCTTGCCACAGAAAAGAACTTAATTGCCGCAGGTCTACAGGACATTTTACCGCTACTCGATATCGAACATCGTGCGCTTGACCAACTCAGCAACGTGCTCAAGCCATTGGTTAATGATGGTCGATTGAGCAACCCTTTGGTCATTACCAACCCACCATATGGTGAGCGTTTGGGTGATGAGGAAATGATTAAGCCGTTGTATCAAGCGATTGGGCTGATATTGCAAGACAGCTTTGCCGGTAGTGGCATTGACCCGATGCTTGGCATATTGGCCTCTCATGTTGAACAAGTAGATATTCTACCGATTAAAGAACCAAAAACCTTACGCTGTCATAATGGTGCTATCACCGTCTATTTCCGCTACGGAACGCTTATCGCTGGGCAAACGGGCAATCTTGTTAGTCGTTTTGAGAAACGCGAGATCGAAGTAGAAGATGGTCAAGACTTTATTAATCGTCTGCAAAAAAACCTTGCTAAACTCAAGAAACTGGCCAAAAAAGACAATGTAAGCAACGTTCGTGTTTACGATGCTGATTTACCTGATTTCAAAGTCGCGATCGACTTATACGGTGATTATGCGCATGTGCAAGAATATGCGCCGCCAAAGACCATCCCACCTGAAACTGCAAAGAAACGCTTTAACTTGGCATTGATGGGTATCCGTGAAGTCTTTGATATTAACCGTGAACAGATCTTTATCAAAACGCGTGCTCGTCAGTCTGGTAACGATCAGTACAGCAAGCAGAACACCACAGAAAAACGTGGCAAGTTTCATGTTGCGCGCGAAGATGGTGCCTACCTGTATGTCAACTTTACAGATTATTTAGATACTGGTCTGTTTATCGATCACCGTAATATGCGTGCTCGTATCAAAGATAACAGTCGCGGTAAAGCAGTACTTAACCTGTTCGCTTATACTTGTACCGCAAGTGTGCATGCAGCGCTTGCTGGTGCGAAAAAAGTCACTAGCGTCGATTTGTCACAGAACTATCTAGATTGGGGCAAACAAAACTTTGTCTTGAACGGTTTGGACGTTAGCCGCAATAAATACCAATTCGTTGCTGCCGATATCTTTGAGTGGATTAAAGACAATACCGAACAGTTCGATGTTATCTTTATTGATCCGCCGACTTTCTCAAACTCTAAAAAATTCCAAGGTACTTTTGATGTGCAACGTGATCATGCTGCATTGATTAATCGTGCGATGAACCGTCTAACCTCTGATGGTGTCTTGTACTTTTCTAACAACTTTACGCGTTTTGAGTTAGATGAGCAGTTGACTCAGCGTTATGACATCATTGATATCACGCAAAAAACCATTGGCTTTGATTTCAATATCAAAAAGCCGATTCATCAAAGCTTTGAGATTCGTCATCGTCAAAGTCTATAATTCGAAGTTTTAAATTTAAAGCTTAGAATCTAAAGTCCGTAAACAGGATTTTGATAAATAAGACTATAGATTTATAAGGGCAATATAAGTACCTGAAACTTCTGTTTTTTGCCGAATGTATATGAAATATAACAATGGCCCAATCAGCTTTGATTGGGCCATTTTTTGTTGCTATGATAGAGCGTTACTAGGCGATAGATTTGCGCAGTTATTGCGTAAGCATCGCCTTTTTTCGATGACCTTATAAAACCACTAACGTCTAATAAAAAGGATAACACCATGGCTTTATCACTTAATAAAGGCGGTAATTTATCGCTAACGAAAACTGACCCAAATTTAACCAAGCTACTTATCGGTCTTGGCTGGGATGAGCGCGCCACCTCTGGTGCTGAGTTCGATCTCGATGCTAGCGTTTTTTTGCTAAATGGCGCGGGTAAAGTACGCGGTGATCACGACTTTATCTTTTACAATCAGCTGAAGTCTGACAATGGCGCTGTTGAGCATACTGGTGACAACCGTACTGGCGAAGGCGACGGTGATGATGAAGTTATCAAAGTAAATCTCACTCAAGTACCTGCAGATGTAGATAAAGTAGTCGTGACAGTGACTATTCATGACGCGGCTGCGCGTAGCCAGAACTTTGGTCAGGTCGCAAACGCCTTTATCCGTGTCGTCAATGAAGAAACAGGCACTGAAGTCGTACGTTTTGATCTAGCAGAAGATTACTCTGTAGAGACAGCGATGGTGTTTGGCGAAGTATATCGTCACAACGGCGAATGGAAATTCCGTGCTGTTGGTCAAGGCTATTCAGGCGGCTTGCAAGCGATGTGTCAGCAATACGGTGTTGATATCTAAAACCATTATTTACTGGTATTTAGTCAGTTATTAGTCACCGTCATCACGTCCAAAACAGTAAACTGCCATCGTTGCAAATAGTCACAATTTTTAATGGCCAAATGACTAGTAATGCTTTACGTTTCGTTTAAAATTATGCATAAAAAGTGGTTAGTAATAACCGCTTTTTTGCGGTTCATGCCTATACTAGGTAGACCTTAGCTTTACGCAACCATACAGGATGTGTCATGAGACATTTTTATTTAGACTTTATCTTTACCGCAATTGCTTTGGCAATAGCAGCATGGTGGGGATATTCACATGGCGGTATGGGTGGCATGATAGCCACTCTTTCTATTACCGCTATTTTGGCCGTCATGGAGATTTCATTATCTTTTGATAATGCGGTGGTCAATGCTTCAGTCCTTAAGGGCTGGGACGAATTTTGGAAAAAGATATTTTTAACCGTTGGTATCCTAATCGCCGTATTCGGTATGCGATTGGTCTTCCCTATTGTCATCGTCGCGGTTACTGCTGACCTTGGTATGATGGAAGTCATCAACTTGGCTTTATATAGCCCTGAAGAGTACTCAGCAAGACTGATGGCACACCATGCAGAAATCTCAGCATTTGGTGGTATCTTCTTACTATTGGTGTTCTTGAACTTTATTTTTGATGACAAAGAAGTACATTGGTTTGACTGGCTTGAGAGCCGTTTAGCCAAGCTAGGTAAAGTCGATGCCATGAGCGTATTTGTAGCGCTTATCGTCTTGATGATTGCGGTATCGTGGGCTAATGCAGAGCAGTCAAGCGCTGTCCTAATCGCAGGTGTTTGGGGTATCTTGGTTTATCTGGGCGTACAGGTTGTATCAGGTATGCTTGAGGGCGATCTGGAAGAAGACCTAGAAAACGAAGAGAATGGTTCGGGCGCTGCGGCGACCAGTGCCATTATGAAAGGCGGTATCATTGGTTTCTTATACTTAGAAGTCCTAGATGCCTCATTCAGTTTCGATGGTGTGATTGGCGCATTTGCAATCACCAATGACGTGATTGTTATCATGTTAGGTCTTGCGATTGGTGCGATGTTCGTACGTTCTATGACTATCTTCTTGGTAGACAAAGGCACGCTTGACGAGTTTATCTATCTTGAGCACGGCGCACATTATGCTATCGGCGCATTGGCACTGATTATGCTATTGTCAGTGAAGTTCCATGTACCAGAGATTATCACTGGTCTGATTGGTATTGCCTTTATTGGTTGGGCGCTGCTAGCGTCACTTCAGCATCGTAAAGCTGAGAAAGCAAGCCTGAACTAGGGCATGTTCTCAGTGTAGTCTGTATTTGGTTTAGTTATACATCTAAGCAGGTCATATCATCAGGTATGGCCTGTTTTTTGTCATACTATTTTTGCCTTACTGTTAAGTCATATTGAAGCCCCAAAATATCGGAATAACCCATAATTAAGACAATCAATGGTTAAAATTACGTTTGCCCTGTTACTATTACCCTATCTTCAGTTAAAATCCTCATCCTTAAATAAATTGTCGAAAAAAGACCCTATAAACGATATGCAAAAAATTCTTGATGATATTGCCGCAGAGATGGCAAGAGAAACTGCCCGCGGCAAAGTAGCAGATTATATCCCGCAATTGGCTCATGTCGACCCGAACCAGTTCGGTATAGCCGTAGCGACTCCTGATGGGCATATGTATGCAGCAGGTGATGCAAGCACTCTGTTTTCCATCCAAAGTATCTCTAAGGTATTTACCTTAACCATTGGTCTTGGCAAGCTAGGCGATACACTTTGGACACATGTCGGGCGTGAACCATCTGGCGATCCCTTTAATTCAATTGTGATGCTCGAGCACGAGTCTGGCCGACCGCGCAATCCTTTTATCAATGCTGGTGCCATTGCCGTGGTGGATGCTATTATGATGGGGCATAAACCCAAAGAAATACTGGGTGAAATCCTGCAGTTTGTTCACCTCATTGCAGATGATGAGTCAATTCGCTTTGATCATAAAGTAGCGGCTTCTGAGATGGCGCACAAGGACCGAAATGCCTCTCTGGCGCACTTTATGAAATCCTTTGGTCGTTTAAGACACGATGTGGATAATGTATTAGGTACGTATTTTCATCAGTGCTCGATTGCAATGAACTGCCAACAGTTGGCCAGTGCCGGTCTTTATCTAGTGTCTAACGGAGTTGATAAGCACTCAGGAGTACGTGTAATCAATGAAAAACGAGCACGCCGTATTAACTCATTGATGATGATGTGTGGTCATTATGATGGTTCTGGCGAATTTGCTTACCGTGTGGGCTTACCAGGCAAAAGTGGTGTTGGTGGCGGTATTTTGACGATAGCACCGGGTAAAGGATCCATCGCTGTTTGGTCACCAGGGCTTGATCATGTAGGTAACTCTAAGCTTGGACTAAAAGCACTAGAGCGCTTCGTACAAAAAACTGGCTGGTCGGTTTTTGCAGAATAAGATATACATGTATATTTGTCTAAATAGGTTTTTTATATAATGCCAAGCTCTCATACTAGCTGCGAAGCATACCGAAGCCATGAGTTGGTTTATTCTAAGCCCATATAGTCAGTCGGTGCTTTTTAAAGCGATTGTTTTATCTAAGCGACCTTTGTGCTAAATCCCTTTTGTATGAAACATTACTTTTCATAACAATATCTTAACGACTATTGCTAAGTTGATTAGAAATTATCAAAGATACAGAAGTATTATGTCCCTTAGTAAGCATATAGTAAGTGCACAAAATACGCCTTGCTTAGTGAGCAAACGCTTAGTATAGTAAAACCTAATGATATGCAGGGCATAGCGTACAGGTAAGTTTTTATTATTTGCTCTGAAATATCAGTCACTGCACAACTTTTAGTTTATTTTTTATCAATCAATCCACTTAACTATTAATCCAAAGGATATTTGTATGGCTATTAGCTTAACAAAAGGCGGCAACGTAAACTTATCAAAAGAAGCGCCAGGCTTAACTAACATTACAGTCGGTCTAGGCTGGGATCCACGTGCCACTGACGGCCAAGAGTTTGATTTAGATGCAATCGGTTTCTTGATTAACGAAGCAGGCAAAGTCCGTAACGACCAAGATTTTATCTTTTTCAATAACCTAAAATCAGACAACGGCGCTGTTGAGCATACTGGTGATAACCGTACTGGCGAAGGCGATGGCGATGATGAGAAAATCAAAATCAATCTTGCGAGCATTCCAGCTGATGTCAACAAAGTAGCTATCTGTGCCATCATCTACGAAGGCCAAGCACGTAACCAAAACTTCGGTCAAGTTGGTGATGCTTATATCCGTGTTGTAAACGACAATGGCGAATCTGAAATCGCTCGTTACGACTTATCAGAAGACGGCAGCACTGAGACAGCGATGATTTTTGGTGAATTATATCGTCACAGCGGTGATTGGAAATTCCGTGCTGTAGGTCAAGGCTTCAGCGGTGGTCTTGGACCATTAGCAGCCTCTTATGGCGTAAATGTTTAACGTTAGAACCAACGTAAACCTTTAGCAAGCCAGTTATCATAATCAGACGTCTGGTTATGATCCAATGAGCCATCAAGTGTGCCCCTTTAACGCATTTGATGGCTTTAAATTTAACTGGCTTATCATTAAAATCTATAGAGCATCTAAAAGCACACGCACATATTAAGAGTACTTAACAAAGATATTAGAATAAGGATTTGCAAGCCATGGCCGCAACATTCAGTTTAATCGGTACTATTGAACCTTTTTTGCATTGTAATCTTAAAAAAGGCGATTCAATTTATTGTGAAGCCAATGCAATGGTGATGATGGAGTCCAATCTTGAGCTGAAAGGTAAGCTACAAGGTGGGCTGATGCAGTCACTGATGCGCCGCTTTGCAAACGATGAATCATTGTTCCAACAGCAGATTGAAGCGGTTAATGGTGAGGGCGACTGTTTGCTTGCGCCCACGCTTGATGGGGATATGCAAATCATAGAAGTTGGCAAGCAGCAGTATACATTGAGTGATGGTGCGTTTGTCGCAGCCCAAACTGGTGTCGATATCAGAGCCAATATTCAGCGCAATTTAGGCGGTGCAGTGTTTGGTGATACAGGCGGCTTTATGGTGATGCAGACCCAAGGTCAAGGCCAAGTCGTGGTATCTGGTTTTGGTTCGTTGTTTGAGATTGATGTCACACCAGACAAAGACGTCATCATTGATAACGGTCATGTAGTCTGCTGGGATTCAAATCTTGAATACAAACTATCAGTTTCGACCAGTAAGAAAAAAGGCATCATGAGCAATATCATCAACTCCGTTACCAGTGGCGAAGGTATGGTTCTAAACTTCTCAGGAAGTGGTAAAGTCATTATTTGCTCGCGCAATCGTGACAGTTATCAAGGTTGGATACAAAGCGTTCTAGGTAGTAGCTCAGGTGGACGTGGCGGCGGCGGTGGCTTTTTAGATAATATCTTATAACACCTTTCGCAATTTATAATACTCTTTAGCATTATTTTTAAACGGTTTTACTCACAATTATTATAAGGATACTCACATGGCAGTTAGTCTTCAAAAAGGTCAAAAAATCTCCCTAAGCAAAGAAGCTGGCGGCGAGCTAACTCAAGTTAAATTGGGTCTAGGCTGGGATGTCGCGCAAGGGCCACAAGATAAAAAAGGTGGTTTCCTAGGAAAGTTATTCGGCGGCGGTTCTGGCGGCGACTCTATCGATTTAGATGCTTCATGCATCATGTTCGATGCCAATAAGCAAGCAGTTGATGCCATTTGGTTCAGTCAGCTAAAATCGAAAGACGGCAGTATCGTCCATACGGGTGACAACCGTACTGGCGACGGTGATGGCGATGATGAAGTCATCAATGTCGATCTCTCAAGAGTACCTGCCAATGTGGTTTCATTGGTATTTACGGTCAATAGCTTTACTGGTCAAACATTTGAGACAGTAGAAAATGCGTTTTGCCGTATCGTTAATGCCAATAATAACAGCGAAGTAGCACGTTATAACTTGTCTGCCCAAGGTGGACATACAGCGATGGTAATGGCAAAGGTCTATCGTCATAATAATGAGTGGAAAATGCATGCGATTGGCGAGACAGCTTCTGGCCGTACTTTCCACGACTTAATGCCTGCTATAACACCGCATGCATAATTGACTTGAGACTTGAACTGGATTATTACCAATCTAGTTAAGTAGTTTATTTCAAAAGAGAGCGGCCCATCTATCAATAGATGGGCCGCTCTTTTATGCTTATTATCTATAGTTAAGAATACTATTTACGTCCACGCTTCCAGCTAAAGCCCCAATTAAACGCTTTGTCCATTTCTTGGTGACCTTTGAAGTATTGGTTGATACGCTCAACATTGATACTGCCTTGCTGATTGACCAAACGGGCAATGGCACACATTGGTAGATTACCCGCACCTTCGGTCAAACGTGTCTCAATCGGTGATTGCTCTGGGACATGAATAGTCACGACCCCATCGGTTTTTTCCCAGTTAGGTGCGCCTTCGTAGATAAATGCAAAGATAAATACCTCTTCAATCTGCGACCATTGCTGACCATTGATATCCAGCCATTCACCGCCACTTACCTGCCCCGTTCTATCATCCGCACGTAGGCAAACATAAGGCGCTGATTGTAAACTACCAAAGCGATTGCCCAACGCTTGAATCAGGGTTTTTTCACCATTTTTTAGATGAATCATAGCACAGACATCTAGATCGATACCGCTTGATTGATGCTGCTTAAACAGGTCTCCCAGTATGCCTTTTTTGGGTGCTGATTTATCACTTTGAGGGCGTTGGTTCCAGTCTAAATTGACTGAAATTTTGCCAAAGTCATCACGTTTTTTTAGATTAATGCTAGATTGGTTTTTAGTTAAGGTTATTTTACTTAAGTTAATCGAAGGACTGGCAGGAATCGGTGGCGGGTTGTTAGCTTGAGACATGCTGCCTGCTTTTTGCGTATTGATTGGTCGCTGCGTGTTGATAGGTTGAGGCTGGCTTTGTGCAGGGTTATGGTTTTGGGCAGGTGCGTCATCAGCGATTTCCACACCAAAATGCTCAGACAAAGGTTTTAACCCTCCTTCAAACCCTTGGGCGATAAAACGAAATTTCCAGTTTCCTTGTCTGCGATAGCATTCAGCCAATATAATGGCTTTTTCATTACGTCCAGCGCTACTCAGCTGACAGGTCATCAGCACTTGACTGCCCTGTAATACTTGAATATCCACATCGCCAACTTGCGATAGTGTTTGCGCACTAGAGAACGCTAGGGCAATTTTCTCAATACTTGCAGGCTGTGCAGACAAATTAATATCAAAAAACCCATCACTGTCATGACCGCGAAAGCTAAGGCTACCATCATCGCTACGTGTCTGACCATAAAATATCATGTCTCCATCACCGCGTACTTTGCCGTCATTAGTCAGGCGATAAGCGGCACAATCAATGGCGTTTTGGCTTAAAATACGAATGCTAATATTGTCAGTCGGTAGTGGCGCATTGGCACCTGCAATTAGTTTTTGAGGTTGGTTTTGACTCATCATACGTCCTTTAGATTATTTATTATGCTGTTGTCATTGTCATGCCGACTATCATCATATAGTAGCATGGATATTATGAAAATTTTGAACCAGACAATCGCGATATAATCGCTAAAGTCATCCTTACAAATCCCTATGACTATTTTATCAGAGGCGTTTATAACGCATATCATTTGTATATAATACGTCCTATTAAACCGTATACCTTTGCTACTACTACTAGATTTACAGTAGCAATATTGACTTGCCCACTCCCCTACACCTAACGATAACGCTGAGAGAATTATGAATAATCTTGCTGACAATAGTAACCCTTCAATACCAGTAGTAGCGTGGTTAGCTGAAGGCCAATCTAGCCAGCGTGATATGTTAAAGAGCTTACAAAGTCTAAAGAGCAGATCAAATAAGCCCTTTCAAGTTTTTGCCTCACACCGTCATGATAGACCTGAGATTTTCGAATTCGCCGATATGATTTATCGTGAGCCATCTGACTCGATTATAGATACTGATATCCAAATGACTGATGAAACTGCCATACCACGCTGGCAGTTCGTATTGGAGCAAGCTCAAAAGCATAACGTAAAAGTACTGCTGACTGGGCGCAATGGTATTGATTATGAAGTGCATCGTGAGAAATTTGACGCTGCTGGTATTCGCTTATTGACGGGCGCAACCAGCGTAACAGCACTAGAATCAATCGATGATAAATTTGCTTTTATGCAGCATTGTCACACTCATAACATTCCAGCGGCAGACGCATGGCGTTTTAATAATACGGCGGAGCTTGAGGATTTATTAGCCAAATATGGTGACCAACCTCTATGCGTGAAACCTGTTGTCGGTATTTTTGCACAAGGGTTTTGGCGACTAGACACTGGTAAAGAATATGACGAGCAGTACGATAGCTTTGAGCACTTATATTTCACTGAAGAGAAAAAAATCAACACAGCTCAGTTTGTGAATGCCTATACCAACAGCCAAATGGTACACGAGCGCCCTATTCCAATGCTGCTAATGCCTTATCTGTCAGGGCAAGAGTACTCTATCGATGTAGTCTGTGAATATGGCGAAGTCCTAGCTGCTGTCACTCGTCATAAAACAGGAAAGATACAACACG
This sequence comes from Psychrobacter sp. NPDC078929, assembly GCF_050267985.1. Taxonomy (NCBI): domain Bacteria; kingdom Pseudomonadati; phylum Pseudomonadota; class Gammaproteobacteria; order Moraxellales; family Moraxellaceae; genus Psychrobacter; species Psychrobacter sp. NPDC078929. Next base: position 61,294 of record NZ_JBNNFX010000001.1, read on the forward strand.
TTGGTTATGAGCAGTCTGTCATGGATGTCGTAATCCCACTGATTAGGGCTTTTGGCTGTGATGGCATCGTCAGTGTACAAACCAAAGCTGATGATAGTGGTCAACACCGAGTTCTTGAGATTAATAGCCGTCCATCAGGTGGTATTGGTTATACTTCTCATAGTGGGATCGACTTAACGCAAGTCGGATTTTCTTATTGGTTGGGGCTATCAGAGAAACCTAACTTAGAGACCAATATTCAGCATATTGAACCATGCCAAGTACGCTCTATTATGATGAGTGTCAAAATTGAAAAGGATGACGAATGAATGGTCCGCTAGGCATGCACGTGGTTAGTAAATGATTTGAATAGGCACAAAAAAAGGTTTTTAGATTAATATCTAAAAACCTTTTTTACTATCTTCATTCTTGAAAAGTATCAAAAATGAGCGTTTAAAATTACTCGCCAAAGGCTAGTGTCGCTTGCTTAGGTGCATTTTTAGAAGCAATGACCCATAGTAAGCTCAATACGATTGCTGAACCGATGAAGATCATAATAGATGAAGAGATGGCACCTGCATGGGTATAATCCATAGGCATTGTGTGATCAGTCATCGTCATTTCCATCGCGGCTATACCAGTGTAATGCATACCACAAACGGCAAGACCCATGATGAAGGCACTACCAAAACGCTGTAATGTACCACGTAGATTGAATGCCAACCATAGCGCAGCGATAGCAGCTGCGATAGCAATCACAATCGATAGGATAAGCAGCGGTATATTGTACGACATGGTAGCGTCCATCTGCATAGAGGCCATACCGGTATAATGCATGGCTGCAACACCCAGTCCAGTAAGTACGCCGCCACCGATTAGCTTAGCAACGCTTGGCTCACCGCGACCTACGATGACAATACCGACTGCAACGAAACAAATCGCGAGTAGCATTGAGACAATTGTTAACCCTAAGTCATAGGTCACAGGCATTTTCATATCTACTGCCATCATACCGATATAGTGCATAGACCAAATCGCACCACCGATAGCAATCGATGATAGCGCTACCCAAAAATACAAATCTGTTCCTGGCTTGGCAGAAGGTACTCGAATGGCAAGGTTTAAGCCAACATAAGAACCAAATACTGCAATGGCGTATGAGACCAACACCAAAAGTAAGTTATATTCAACTTCCATCATTTTTTTGCCTTTTATCTATCATAAGAATTGAGTCAAATAACGTTACTTTTATTGCAACACGGTGCGTCATTCACTCGTTGATTTTTTTGCATAGACATGAAATTATCTACACACAGTTTTTCTTACCCAATGGTAAATTCGCAAATATTGGTACTGCCTGCGCCGCAGTTAGTCTCTTCAACTTGAACCACATCTATAGCAGGGTTGCTTGCCAAAAAGCCTTCTATATAACCTACAATAAAATGGCATCCTGAGTGAGTATGATCTGACGACTTACAGAACGGACATTTGATTAAATAAATTACATTGTTTTTTGCTTTAACTTTAGATAGGCCTTTTAGTGCTGGCACAAGCTCACGAGTAATCGTAGTAGGCATCTTCAGTGGACTACCAAGTGAATAATCACGCTGGTAAATGCCGCCACCAACCTTACGACCCAATTCTTGCAATGCCGTCACACGTCGCTCAATAGGCAAACTATCTTCATACTGGCTGACAATATCTGCTATTTTAGGGTAATAAGCACCAATGGCTGATAAGACGCTTTTCTCATCCAATGTCTTTTTTGCAGGGGCAGCTGACGATCCGCCTTCTTCTTCTATTTCTAGATTAAAAAGCGTACAACCTTCAATTGAAGACAAGTCATCGATTAGATCTTCCTGCGTTTTAGAGCCCAGGCTTCTTGCGATCACATGAATGATATTACCACCATTCTCTGAAGGTTCTTGCTTTTGGGAGACTAGCTGATAACCTGCTTTGATAAGCGGCGAAATAACATTGACCAGACGAATACGTTCAGAAGACGTTTCTAATGCACAAGAGAATTTCACAGAGCACTCCTTTTCTTAAAATACTGTTACGCTTTCTTATATCAAGCTATCTAGATAAGCTAATGTGAATAACGTTTCAAAGGTCCACCAACTGACTTTCTCACAATATAAAAAATATTCAGACATCAACCACACAATAGTTTTTGTATATCTTTTATATTATAAGAAATGAACTATATTCAGTAGATGAAATTTCGATTTTTATAGTTATTAAGCATACAAGTGCTCTAACTACTAGAAATTCATTAATCGCGAAACAGTAACAAGCTTGAAAATAAGATTAGAATTAATAGTTTTGAATCAGATCCTATTTTTAAACTTTACAGATAACATTTGGTCACAGTAGAGTTACTAAATAGCAATAGATTTTGATTGTATTATCACCGGAATCCTGTTTTGTAGCAATACACTATATGGCTTTGTCCGATAAGTGGCTCCATTAGCCGACAAATGGCTAGACTATAAAACCCCATCATTATTTTCTAAAAGTAATTAATTATTAAAAGGAATTCCAAAACTATTTAAACCTATATATCTTGATATATCTATTATGCAATTAATCTTAACTGTATATTAAAACATCTATTAATGTTTTCTCTTTGTAGAATGGTAGGTTCGAAATAAAATCAAAAACCTTTGTATAGTCAGACTTTAGTCTCAAGGATAAAATCATTAAACAATAAAAATAATTATAATCACGCAAATAAACTAAGGAAATGTGATGTTGAAGCAAGTCGAATTAGTGCTAGGAGCCAATACGGTTATCGAAAATACAAAGTGTTCGATCGCATTTTCTACTACTAAATCATTAGAGTTTGGACAGCAGCTTGGACTATTGTGGTTGCCATTAGATGCCAATCGTAAAGCAGTTTGTAGTCCTGCTTATTTACATGAGTCTAAAGACTGGGCTCAGCTCGATAGCAAGGATAATCCAAGTACATGGCAGTTAGATTTACCCCAGTTATTTGATAAAAATAATGTTAGTTTCTTACAACTGATTGCTTATGTTTATCATGATCCAAGCCTAAACTTGCCAGCGGTAGAGTTAAATGACGTAAGCCTCACGCTCAACAACGGGGATATTCGCTATAACTTCACAACGAACGAGCGGCATGTCAAAGCGGCGATTATATTAGAAATATATCAACGTAATAGACATTTCAAATGTCGTGCGCTTGGCGAGGCATCAACCCAAGGCTTAGCGAGCCTTGAACATCATGTACAGGTTAGTCTGGATATTCGTCCACCTAGCACACATACACTTATTCAAGAAGCGCAACAGCAGCAGCGTACTCAACCAAACAACGAAGCTCGCCCTCCCCGTCATGTACAAGCAGGCGAGACTTGGACAGGAACAGCGTTTGCTATTGATCCCTATCATCTGCTGACCTGCTATCATGTGATTGAGTCAGCAGCAATGGTTGGCATACGTCAGCAAGGTCAGCCTGATCGCGAGGCACAAGTCGTATTCAGCGATATCGGAAGCGATTCAGCTATTATTAAAGTTAGCGACCCTTTGCCTAGCTACCTCCCATTGGCGCAGCAATGTGTTGATATATTGGGTGAGACCATTACCACACTGGGGTTTCCGTTATCAGGACTGAGTAGCCAACTGCAAGTCACTCAAGGCTGTATATCAGGATTGACAGGTTTAAATAACGATATCCGTCATATACAGTTCACCGCACCCATTCAGCCTGGATCTAGTGGTAGTCCTTTATTATTGCTGACTGGAGAGGTAGTCGGTATGGTCACATCAAGTCTGGTTCATGAACATGCACAAAATATGAACTATGCGGTGAAATTTCAGTTATTATCTGCCCTACTGGCGAGCGCTGGCATCAGTTTGGAGAACACGACTGATTTGACCAGTTCTACGCCTCTTACAACACCTCAGCTAAGCAAGCAAAGTCGCAGTGCCTTATGGCTAGTTGGCTGTCAGGGTTAAAAATCTACGACGACATACAAATAAAAGCGCCAAGGAATATGAATGTTAAATGAGCAACACAGTACGACCATCACCCTACCCCGTGGTACGCTAGATCTGACTTACCAAACCAATTCAGCCACTAATAAATCAGTCACTAATAAAAATGGCGTAGAACAACGCGACCGTTATCAATTAGAAGATTTGCTAGGATTTGCACAGCGTATTAATCCAAAACGGGCGTTTCTGTTTGTCTCAAAAGTGCTAGGTCGTCATATTCCCGTTGCGCCAAGCACTATGCGAAACGCATTTACTGATTTGGCTGATTTAGTGCCTAGTGACTTGGCCGAACCAGTGCTAGTCATTGGTATGGCAGAGACCGCTGTTGGTCTATCTGCTGGTGTCCATCAAGCGCTACAAACGCGCTATCCTCAAGCTCTGCTATTGAACTCTACGCGTCATGCACAGCACGATGAGAGTAACAATGCAAATGGTAGTGATGCCAATGATACCGACTCTTTACTGACGACGTTTTGTGAAGATCACAGCCATGCCAGCCAGCATTTGATTTATCAGAGCAAAGATAGCGTTACTCAAGCGCAGCTACTGGCCAGTAAAACACTAATTATGGTCGATGATGAAGCCTCAACGGGTAATACCTGTGTGAATGTCGTCACGGCCCTACGTGAAGCAGGATTGAACCAGTTAGAGCAAGTGCATCTAACAACATTGGTCGACTGGTCATTAGATCAAGAAAAACCTCACCCACAGTCAGATGCTAAGCCTGCACGTATGGCCGATCGTCTCGCTAGTATTGAGTTTCATCGCCATCATTTATTGTCTGGTGCCTGGCAATGGACAGATGCACCCAATCCTGAACCCATCACGATGCCATCGGTTGATACTACTGCCGCTGGTAGTCAGGCGCTCGGTGATACGGGCAACTGGGGGCGTTTTCCAACGCTAGACAGTACAGAGGGTTTTGCTAACTATCTTTCAAGTTTTCAGACTGCATTTACGCGCTTCGATGGCCAAGAAAACTTTGATGTTACTCAGCTACCAAAAAGAATCTTAGTATTGGGTAGCAATGAGTTTGTTTGGTTGCCATTTTTATTGGCTCAATGGCTTGAAACAGAGTCAGACAAACTCAACGACGATACAGCGTCCATGGTTAATTTTAGCGCTTTAACCCGCTCACCGATTGCGCTTGGTGGAGCGATTACTACGATGCTAAGCTTTAGCGACAATTACGGGCTTGGTATGACCAATTTTGCTTATAACGTTGAGCCTAGTGATTGGGATTTGATAGTGTTGTGTGTAGAAACATCAGCTGATAGTGTGGATGCTATGTGGCGAGGTTTGGATAACGTGCTGGTGGTGAGCCCTAGTCTTTAAATTGCTCTCTAACTTTCAAACCTATTATTTACGGACGACACCATGACTACCTCATTTTTTAAAGCTAGCCCAGACATTATTAAGCCTTATGCCTTGATGGATTTGGATGATACGTTATTCCAAACCCAGCGCAAAATCGACGCTTGGGATTTGCTCACTACTGAGCCTGAATCTTTGGTATGTGCAACAGTCAATAAGCAAGACGAGCCTTTGAGCTTTATGAGCCAGCGCCAAGCAACCTTTTTTAATTGGTTACTTGCTAGCACTGAATTAATTGTAGTGACGGCACGGGATCGTAGTGAAATCAAACGCGTTAAGCTGCCCTTTGATAGTTGGCAAGTATTAACTCATGGGGCGATTATTTTAACGTCTGATGGAGCGCTGCTAAGCAGTTGGCAGCAGCATATGTATAGTAAGCTCGCGCCATTGCAAAATAAGCTTAATAAGTTAAGCGAATTATTTGCCAGTCATAGTCAAAGCGAGCAAAGTCATTTAGTATTCACACCGCATATCGATAGCTTTAACAATGGTTCTGTTGATGAAGAGCTAACCATTTATCTGGCTGTCAAACATGCGCAGAAAGATCATCAAGCGCTCGTAGATTTAGCTGAGAAACTGCCCACTCTGATACGTGATTTTGATCAAGATTTCTATGTTCATGTGAATGCCAATAACCTAGCGATATTGCCCCATGCGGTTCATAAGCGTCATGCGGTACAGTTTTTATTAGAGCATCATTTAGACCATCAGCGTCCCAGTTTTGGTTTTGGTGATAGCTTAGCTGACCTGCCTTTCTTACAGTTATTGGACTGGTACGGTATGCCCAATCATGGCCAATTGCATGAGCAATACCAGTCTAAATTGTCAGGCTAAACCACGAGTTTAAACTGCAGCCACGCAAATCCACTGTTATCATCAAGAGTGCTACTATTCATACTATGACTTTACCTAATATACAGATAAAAAGAGCCGATTTAAAAAACTATGGCTCAGGCAGCTATCTTGCAAGCGATGTCACTGTCCTACTCGATATGGTAGATAAGGACGCGGTTGCCGATGTGCCCGTCAGTCAAAAAGAAGCACTTATCCAAAGCGGACAACGCCATTACTCTGACATGCTGACCTTAGAGCAAGCACCTACTGCAATGCATGAGCAGCTATACATACAGGCGTTAGAGCAAGGGTCAACAAGGACCGCGACTGATATCGCTCATTTGTCTCATACGCTACATCAGCTGTTCCAGCAGGACGTGAGTGATGAGCATCCACTGGTTTTGGTCAGTTTGGTGCGAGCTGGTCTGCCAATTGGTGTGTTATTGCAGCGTGCGCTGTCGGATACAGACAGTAGCTATCGCTTGCCAAGTGTACATTATGGCATCAGTATCATTCGCGATCGTGGTCTTGATCCAGTGGCCCTGCAAATGCTACTAGAGGCTTATCCAAACAGTCCAGTCGTATTCGTCGATGGCTGGACAGGTAAAGGTGCCATATATCAAGAGTTGGCTCGCAGTCTAGAGACGTTTAGCGATTCTACTCATGTTAATTTTGCCAACATTTTCCATCAAGGCGCTGACGTCATTCCGTTACTGACTCTTGCCGATCCGGCTGGCGTTGCTTGGCTCGCGGCAAGTGAAGAAGACTGGTTGATCCCATCGGGTTTGTTAAATAGCACCGTATCGGGATTAATTTCACGTAGCTTGTATACAGAGCCATCATCAGGCCTGCATCGCAGTGTCTTTTATGATGATTTAATTGAGGTAGATCACAGTTTGGCATTCGTCGAGCATATCGATGCCGCGAAACGATCATTGGCTACTACTCCAGTGCGTCTACCGACTTACCAGCAGCCACGCTACCAGACTGCGGCGTTGATAGAGACGTTGGCCGCAGACTATAAGATTATCAATCGCAACCGTATTAAGCCGACTATTGCCGAGGCAACACGTGCCATATTACGCCGTGATCCAGAGCGTATATTGCTCGCCACTGCTGAGCACCCTGATACCGTACTGCTACGCCACTTATGTGCGCAACGAAATATCACTATCAGTGTATTAGGTGATAGAATACTGCCTTATCAAGCCATCACGCTTATCAAGCAGCGCTCCCAAGACACTTAATACATTTAACGGTATTAAATACTTTCTTTTTCGTTCTCTTATACTCTCTACTTATGATGCCAATTATGTCAGATATGCTAAAAACCGAGTCAGACCTTTACAATGATACCCAATCTTATGCGCATCTGATCACTGAGCGTCATGCGATGGTCAAACCACACACGCACCATCCATATCAGCTCGGTGCTAGCTTATACATGCCTGCGACTCGCCAAGATATTTGGCAAGTCATCAAGCGAGATAAATTACCGACGATTAATAGTATTATTATCTGTCTAGAGGATGCGGTCAGTCAGCAGGATGTAGAGTTGGCGCTTGAGCGTTTGCGCACCCTGCTCGATACATGGGCTGAGCATGTGAATAGCATTAATGCGCCATCTAAATCGGCGAAAATTCATGCTCAGCACCCGACACGTCCATTGGTTTTTATACGTCCACGTAGCCCGATGATGCTACAGCAACTGGCTGACTACACCCATATCGATCTTATCGATGGTTTCGTTATGCCAAAAGTTGATATGTATAGCTTATCTAACTGGCGCATGGCTTGTCAGAACCTAAAAGTAGATCAACTACTTATGCCGACGCTCGAAACCGCAGCGCTATTCAATCCGCATCACAATCAAGAGCTTGCCATCGCTTTTAAAGAAGCGTTTAGCCAACCAGTTTTTGCATTGCGTATCGGCGGTAATGACTTATTCGCAGCACTGCGCTTACGCCGCCCAAAGAACAGTATTGTCTATGAATCGCCTATCGGTACGTTGGCTTATCAAATGCTTGGCTGTTTTGTACCGCATGGTTTTTATCTTACCGCGCCAGTATTTGAGTACTTGGATCAGCCGACGCTGTTTATGCAAGAGCTGAACCGAGACGTCAGCTTAGGGATGGTAGGCAAAACTGTCATTCATCCAAGCCAAATCGCCCTAGTACAGCAAGCTTATTGCGTGCCATTGAGTACACTGGATGAAGCACAAGCGATCCTTCACTCTGAGGCCAAAGCAGTGTTTAAGTACAATAATACGATGCTAGAGCCTGCGACGCACCGTGCTTGGGCGACTGAAATTGTTAATCGTGCAGAAGCCTTTGGTACCATTGATGACGGACATAGCCAATACAGCTCACGAATGTAGCTTTCATCTCTGATGATGGCTGACTGCCATTTAACAAATTGCACCATACAAAAAGCCGCTATCAAATACAGGTAGCGGCTTTTTTATATAGAGATTTGCTTAGGACTTCTATAGATATAAGGCTTCAAAGCTCTCGAACAATATCTATATTAAGCACAACTTTCCAAAAACTGACGAAGTACTTGGTTCACTTGATCAGGCTCTTCTACTGTCGATGTATGACCGGCACCTTTGATAATAGCAAGCTTGGACCCAGCGATAGCAAAATGCATGCGTTCAGATTTGGCATAAGGCGTGGCGGCATCTTCATCACCAACCACAATCAGTGTTGGCGTTGTAATCTCACCCAGCTGCTCATAAGTACCTGTACGCTCAATCACGCCCATTGTTGCTTTGACCACGCCGCCTTTGCGATTGCTTTGTAGCATTGTTAGCCACTGCTTACGGTCAGATTTGCGCAGCTTGTCTGCCAAAAACGTACTGCCAAACATGATTGGCATCACTTTGTTACTCACACGCTTCATACCTAGCCAGCGAATGGCTTTCACCAGCTTGCGATACTGAGGGATGTTTTTTGGATCTTCAGGGTCAGCAGAGGTTTCTAACAGCGTTAACGACAATAGCAGCTCAGGGCGTTTAAGCGCGATACGTTGAGCCACGAACCCGCCCATAGATAGCCCAACAAAATGACATTTATCAATACCAAGCGCTGCAAGTAAGCCAAGCGTATCTTCAGTCAGCGTCTCCATATCATAGCCAGATTTGGTAACCTGAGACTGACCTTGCCCGCGAAAATCGAAAGCAATACAACGATAGTCTGTTTGAAAGTGCTCTACTTGCTTATCATACATCTGTGAGCTCCACAGTAGACCGTGAGCAAATACGATAACGGGCTTTTGTGTGTCATTCGGTGCGCTGTCTTCGTAATAAATATCAGCGTTATTTACAGTGATAGTTGGCATAACCACATCCTTGTTTGATCAATGAAAAGTTCGAGCGTACCCTTGTGTCTTTTACGACTCTTTTACGCTCAACCTGGCATATTAGCATAATCCATTAGCCCCTTAGGTCATAGCCTTTTTACGAGCCAGTCGTTTTGTCTCATTAGCTAGCATCAGCTTTTACGATAGAATAGGAAAGTTTACCAGTATGTAGATGTGTCTTAAGCGCCCACAAAACACGCTTTTATAATCATAGCAAGCTGCTATAGTAATCAGCATTGAACCATTTTTACCTTTATCTCAAAGTATTGTCATTGATACAGAATATTAAAACCGTCATTTAAAATAAGGAAGTCTCAAATGTCACAGTCTCTCGTCGATTATCAAGTTGCAGAGCACATTGCTACCATTACCTTTAACGATCCAAAAAGCTTAAATGCCTTTGGCACACCCTTAAAAAACCAAGTCTTGATAGCGCTAGATAAAGCGGCCGCAGATGATCAAGTACGGGTGATTATTTTACAAGGGGCTGGTGGTAACTTCTCAAGCGGCGGCGATATAAAAGAGATGTTGTCTGAAGGATTAGACAAGGATATTGTTTCAAACAAATTAAGAGGCATGGTAGAAGGTGCAGGCGAAGTCAGCTTAAAATTACGTCATATCCATAAGCCGATTATTGCCAAATTAGAAGGTGCTGTGGCAGGTGCTGGCATGAACTTGGCGCTTACTTGTGACTTCCGCATTGCCGCAGACAATGCGAAGTTTGTACAAGCGTTTGTTAATATCGGCCTAGTTCCAGATGCTGGCGGTATTTACTTATTAAACCAATTGGTAGGTGCAGCAAAAGCCACTGAGCTTGTAATGCTAGGTGACAAATTAAAAGCAGAAGACATGGCGCGCTTAAACCTAGTGAACAACGTGGTAAGTGTTGACGAGCTAGAAGCCACCGTACAAGCATTGGCGCTACGATTGAGCCAGCTGCCAGGCAAAGCATTGGCCGCTATGAAAGAGAGCTTCAACGTACACGCCTTCGCTGGTTTGAGCGCAGCGTTAGATACGGAAGTTGAGCAACAGACCGTAATGGCAAAAACCGATGACTTTATCGAAGGGGTTAGCGCCTTTATAGCAAAGCGTAAGCCTGTATATCAAGGTAAATAATAACTTAAATAACGATACAATCAAAAAAGGGCTGCCAATATGGTAGCCCTTTTTTTGTCAATGCCTTTAATTAAGAAGCGGTAGCGGGTTTAGAATGATGAGGTAAAGTAAATATCTTGTCAAAAATCAGAGTAAACGTAAACGTATAAACTAAGAAAAACAGCAGTAGCGCCACTTCCATCATCAAGGCTTTTACTAGACCAACATCGTACCAAATCATATATAGTGGCAAGCAGATCAACACCAGCCCACCTTCAAAACCAAAAGCATGAACACTGCGTATCCATAATGTGCGACGTACAATGCGCCTGCGACGTTCCCACGCTTCAAAAGCGGTATTATATATGAAGTTCCAAACGACGGCTGCTACCGACATCATTACGGCGATTGGTAAAGATTCTGATGCATCACTGTGACTGAGTTTCATCAATATAAGGGTAGATAAGATAATCGCGATAATTTCGAAGGCGGTCACATAAATTAAGCGACGTTTAAGCGGTGATAAGGTCATCAACCAAGACTCCAAAGCACCTGTATTTAAACAGCAAGGTGCGTATCAAAGTATCGGTCCGTCCCGAATTAGAAAAGATAAATAAAGTACAGAGCCACGGTTTCCGCCTGCCCCTATATTATACAGAAACCAGACTCAAAAATCAGTGAGGACATTTGTAAACAGGCGTAAGCCGTTTTATTAACGATTACCGCCTGTTTTAACCGGACTATTTCGCCGGTAGACCCCATTTATTGGTTTCAGGCTTGGTATCACTCACTAGAAATACCAGCAATATAATAGAGCCTACAAGTGGCACTATCCCTATCAAAAACCACCATCCTGAGCGGCTAGTATCATGTAAGCGACGGATAGTCACGGCAAGACCAGGCAGAAATAAACCAAGTGCCGCTACTATGTAAAATAAACCTGTCTCTGAGCTGAATATTATTGCGTCTAGCAGCATTGCAACGATCATCACCCCCATTTGCACTAGAAAAAAATACCAATATTCTTTACGGCGCGCACGACCAGAAAAATTCGTGTAATTTCTCATGCCCTTTTTAAACCAGTCAATGATGCCATAATTTGCTTCAGCGCTATGATTGTTAGCCATCGTAGATCTGGGCAATGGCGGCGGTGTTGCTTTATCGAGCTTAATATTATTTTCCATAGGGCTTTTTATCTCAGTCGTGAAAAGTAGAAATAGTCAGTGAAAATTATCAACAATTGGCTTTGATTATAGATACTCAATAAAAGTTTGTAAATGAATACTAGTTTTCTTAGAGTCATTAATAAAAAACCCCGCATCATGACGATACGGGGTTATTTTTTATGTATAAAGTTTTTAGTATAAAGCCTCTAATTTTAAAAGCTTATATACTCAAGATTAGGTCAACTGAGCAACGTTAATCTTGTCTGCTTCTTCAGTATAGTCTTCCATACGGTCGAAGTTCATGTATTGATAGACTTCATCACCCATGCTGTTTAGCATACCAGCATACTGCTGATACTCATCGTTAGTCGGCAATTTACCAAGTACCGCTGCGACTGCTGCAAGCTCTGCAGAAGCTAGGTATACGTTAGCGCCTTGACCTAGACGGTTCGGGAAGTTACGAGTTGAGGTCGATACCGCAGTAGATTTCGGTGCGATACGTGCTTGGTTACCCATACATAGTGAACAACCTGGCATTTCAGTACGAGCGCCGGCTTGTGCATAAATGTTGTAGTACCCTTCTTCCATCAACTGACGTGCATCCATCTTAGTAGGTGGTGCAATCCATAGACGAGTCTTCAGGCTACCTGCTGGTACGTCTTGTAGCAATTTACCAGCGGCACGGAAGTGACCGATGTTAGTCATACATGAACCAATGAATACTTCATCAATCGTATCACCAGCCACGTCTGCTAGCGTTTTTGCATCATCTGGATCGTTCGGGCAGCACAGGATAGGCTCTTTGATTTCACTCATATCGATAGTGATGTCGATCGCGTATTCAGCATCGTCGTCAGCACGCATGAGGCTTGGGTTAGCCAACCACTCTTGCATTTGCTCAACACGGCGGCTGATCGTACGTGCATCGCCATAGCCTTCTGAGATCATCCACTTAAGCAGCGTGATGTTTGAGTTTAGGTACTCAGTCACTGACGCTTCAGATAAAGTGATGGTACAACCAGCAGCACTACGCTCAGCTGAGGCATCAGACAATTCAAACGCTTGCTCAGCGGTCAAATCTTCTAGACCTTCGATTTCAAGAATACGGCCGTTGAACTCGTTGATTTTACCTTTCTTATCAACCGTCAAGTAACCTTCTTTGATCGCTTGGTAAGGGATCGCATGTACTAGGTCACGTAGAGTGATACCAGCTTGACGCTCACCAACAAAACGAACACGAACAGATTCAGGCATATCAAGTGGCATTACACCAGTTGCCGCTGCGAAAGCAACTAGGCCAGAGCCCGCTGGGAACGAGATACCCATTGGGAAACGAGTATGCGAGTCACCACCAGTACCAACGGTATCTGGAAGTAGCATACGGTTCAACCATGAGTGAATGATACCATCACCTGGACGTAAGCTTACACCGCCACGGTTCATGATAAAGTCAGGTAGTGTGTGCTGAGTCTCAACGTCAACTGGCTTTGGATAAGCCGCAGTATGACAGAATGACTGCATCACTAGGTCTGCTTGGAAGCCCAAACATGCCAAGTCTTTTAGCTCATCACGCGTCATCGGACCAGTGGTATCCTGAGAGCCGACAGTCGTCATCTTAGGCTCACAGTACATACCTGGACGTACGCCTGTCAGACCACAAGCTTTACCAACCATTTTCTGTGCAAGCGTAAAGCCTTTACCAGTATCAGCTGGCTCTTCTGGCTTAGCAAAGATGTCTGAATGACCAAGACCCATGTATTCACGAGCACGGTTAGTCAAACCACGACCAACGATCAATGGAATACGGCCGCCAGCACGAACTTCATCAAGCAATGTTGGTGAGTTTAGTGAGAACGTTGATAGTACTTCGTCAGAATCATGCTTAGTGATTTTGCCTTCGTATGGATAGATGTCAAATACATCACCCATGTTTAGGTTATCAACTGCCACTTTTTCAATTGGCAATGCGCCAGAATCTTCCATGGTGTTGAAGAAGATAGGAGCGATATTGTTACCAAGTACGAGACCGCCGCCACGTTTGTTTGGCACGTTAGGGATATCTTCACCCATCAACCACAATACTGAGTTGGTCGCAGACTTACGGCTAGAACCAGTACCAACAACATCACCAACATAGGCTAGCGGATGGCCTTTTTCTTTCAGTGCTTCGATTTGCTTCATTGGGCCAACAACGCCCTCTTCGTCAGCATTGATGCCGTCGCGAGAGTTTTTGTGCATGGCTAGTGAATGCAATGGGATATCAGGACGGCTCCATGCGTCTTGCGCAGGTGATAAGTCATCCGTGTTGGTCTCGCCAGTGACTTTGAACGTCGTGTAAGTGGTTTTCTTTGGTACTTCAGGGCGATTCAAGAACCATTCTGCGTCAGCCCAAGATTGAACAACTTCTTTAGCAATGGTGTTGCCCGCTTCAGCTTTTTCAGTCACGTCATTGAATGCGTCAAATACTAGCAAAGTTTTCTTTAGTGCTTCAGCAGCGTCTTGTGCAACTTCGCTATCATCTAGTGCAGCAACTAATGGCTGAACGTTGTAGCCACCTTGCATAGTACCTAGAATTTCAACCGCTTTTTGTTTGCTGATAAGTGGTGATGATGTTTCACCCTTTAAGATAGCAGCCAAAAATGCCGCTTTAACGTATGCTGCTTGGTCAACACCAGCAGGAATACGGTTTTCTAATAGGTTCATCAAGAACGCATCTTCGCCTGCAGGCGGGTTCTTTAACAGTTCAACCAACTCTACTACTTGTTTTTCATTTAGTGGTAGGGGTACAGTTCCTAGCTCAGCACGTTCTTCGACATGTTTACGATAAGCTTCTAACACAATAGTCGTCCTCGTCAGTTGGGGTGTAGCACATTACGTGGGTAGTCAGCATGACTGCCTGCGTCTATATACTATATGAAATAATTATCCGTGCAATCATAGCTTAAAACGCTTTAAATGTTAATGGCTCAGCTCTGAAAAGGCGCATAGTAAGGCCATATTGAACATTTATTATAAAAATAGTGCCATCAATAATATGATTGTAGTGCTCATTATAACTGGCATTTGTCTGATTACGCTTATCAATAAGCGCTTGCTTTATGACTGAGCAGACACCATATGACTGATATACGATTTTGTAAGAAACAACTTCGATAAAATCTCGCTTAAAGAAATGTAGCAATATCGATGTATTAACAGTCGATTTGGTAAAAACATTTTGGTAAAAATATTAAGGACGACGATATGACTGATAGCAATACGGACAACAATCCTAACTATGATAATGGTCTCAAGGTACGCACTGAGGTGATGGGTGAGCAGCATGTCAAACGCTCGCTTGATGCGGCCACAGGATTTACCCAACCGCTGCAAGACTGGATTATTGAACACGCTTGGGGCAGCACTTGGCAAGATGACTCAGTATTACCACGCAAGTATCGCTCATTAATCACTATTGCCTTTTTAATTGCTCAAAAAAGCCCAAATGAGTTGAAAGGTCATATACGCGGTGCCATTAACAACGGGGCCAGTGTCGCCGAGATTAGAGAAGTGCTCATGCACAGCTTGCCGTACTGCGGTGCACCTGCTACTCAAGAAGCGTTTCGCGCTGCCATAGATATACTGAATGAGTTGGAAATCGATATAGATATTTAAAACTATGGTCGTCCGAGCAATCATAGTAATCTTAACAATATTGTTTAAAAATTGACGACCAAATTTCTGCTATAATGTCTGCACTCATAAAACATTCTGATAATTCCATAAACCCTTATAATATAAAGGGTTAAGAGATAACTCCATTATGACAACTGCCGTACAAACACATGTACCTGCTGCTAAGGCCAAACCAAAAAAAGCCATCCAAGGTGAAAAGCTACGTGGCTATGACAAAGTTGCCCGTATCCCAATTAAGGTGATCCCGACTGTCGAGGCAAAGAAAAAGCCTGATTGGATTCGGGTAAAAATGTCCTCGCCTGCTGAAGTCGCTCGTATCAAAGCAACCTTGCGTGAGCAAAAGCTTTATACCGTTTGTGAAGAAGCGGCCTGCCCTAACCTGCCACAGTGCTTCGCTGATGGTACAGCCACCTTTATGATTATGGGTGATATCTGTACGCGTCGCTGCCCGTTCTGTGATGTAGGCCATGGTCGCCCTAATGAGCTAGACAAGGATGAGCCGCGTCATACTGCTGAGACCATTCAAGGTCTACAGCTTAAATATGCCGTAATCACCTCTGTCGATCGCGATGATCTAAAAGACGGCGGTGCGGGACATTTTGTGGAAGTGCTAAACGAGTCAAGAGCACTTAGCCCAAACTGCTTGATTGAAATCCTAGTACCAGATTTCCGTGGCCGTATGGATATCGCATTGGATTTATTGACAGAGACTGCACCAGATGTGTTTAACCACAATATCGAAACGGTGCCACGTCTATACAAAGCTTTCCGTCCGGGTTCTGATTATCAGCATTCGCTAGATTTGCTTAAGATTTATAAAGAGCGTCGTCCTGATATCGCCACCAAGTGCGGCTTTATGGTTGGTCTTGGTGAGACAGAAGAAGAGATCTATGCGCTACTCGATGATCTAAAAGCTCATGACGTGGATATGATCACGATTGGTCAGTATCTACAGCCTAGTAAAAACCATGCGCCTGTCGATCGTTATGTCCATCCAGACGAGTTCCAACGCTATATGGACTACGGTAAAAAGATTGGCTTCTTTAGCATTTGGGCAGGTCCAATGGTACGCTCAAGCTACTTTGCAGATCGTCAATACTATGGCGAAGATTGCCCAGCACCTATCCGTAGCAAAAAAGCATTAGAAGCTGAAGGCAAACTTGGCTGCTAATTTAGTAATAAAGTGATGTGAAAGTAATTGTGAAGAACAGTAGCTAAGACAGTTATTACGACATCTCGAGAATATTAAAAAGGGTGAATAACAAATTTGTTATTCACCCTTTTTTTGAGCTTTGTTAGATTTAAGAATGATTAAACCTAACGCTTTACACGGTTAAAGTTGGCGTCGGCTTTCCAGCTGTTTTTATATTGAATGCAGCAATACCAAGGACGATCACACCACCTGCGATACCAGTCGTAATCTCAGGATAAATCAATAGCAAAGCACCAATAGCTAAAATGACACGAGTCACCGTATTCATACCGCCTCTAAAGTAGCCTTCAAGTGCCGAGCTCAGCGCAATAACACCCGTTACCGAAGTCACTACCACTGTAATGATATCTACAATAGGTGGCAGCGGGAAATCTTTTGCCGTAACTGCTAGGCCAGTTGGATCTATCATCAACATCGTTGGATTATAGATAAACATGAACGGCACGATGAATCCCGCGAGGGCAAGTTTGAGAGATAAGAACCCTGTTTTCATTGGATCTCCACCGGATATACCTGCACCCGCAAAGGCTGCAAGACACACAGGCGGTGTAATATTGGCAAAGATACCAAAATAGAAAACAAACATGTGCGCTGACAAAATTGGAATATCAAAACCGGCCAATGCTGGCGCAGCCATGGTCGCCGTAATGATATAGGCAGGAATAGATGGTAATCCCATGCCTAAAACCATTGATGCCAACATCGTTAAGATAAGGGTAAAGAATAGCGATCCTGCTCCTAGCGTGACGATAGATGACGTCATCACCGTACCAAAGCTGGTCAGACTCACCACCCCAATGATAATACCAACGACCGCACAAGCAGCCATAACCGCTAGCGACTGGCGCGCACCATCTTCTAATGCACCTAAAATATCAGAAAAACTCATGCGCGTTTCGGCACGTAGCATACTGATAACAACAGTAAAACCAATGGTATAAGCTGCTGCATATCCTACAGGTACGTTTCTGATTAATAAGAAAATCAAGAAGACAATCGGCAATAGCATATGACCGCGGGCTTTTAATACTTCTTTTACCGCTGGTAGATTTTCTTTAGCAATACCTTTTAGATCACGACGTCCAGCGCGGAAATGCACCTGCGCGATGACGCCTAAATAGTACAATATCGCTGGTAATAATGCTGCTAAGGCAATCGTGCTATACGGCAAGCCTGTTGTCTCAGCCATAATAAAGGCACTGGCACCCATAATCGGTGGCAAGATCTGTCCACCAACCGAAGCACTGGCCTCAACTGCACCTGCGAAATCTTTATGATAGCCGACCTTTTTCATCAACGGAATGGTAAAGGCACCTGTACTAACCACATTCGATAAAGCTGAGCCATTGATACTACCCATAAAACCACTAGAGATGACTGCTACTTTTGCAGGTCCGCCCTTTTTATGACCAGCGATGGCCAATGCCAAATCATTAAACAACTGCCCCATTCCCGAACGGGCTAAGAATGCACCGAAGAGAATGAATAAGAAGATAAAGGTGACCGATGCACCAATCGCAACAGAGTACAAACCTTCTGTTTTTAAGAATAATTGACCAAAGATATCACCCATATCATAAGGACGAGTCAGTAGCCTATCGGGCATAAAGTCTAAATGGCTAACAAATGGATAGGCCAAAAATATGCCTGCCAAGATTGGCAAAATCCAACCAGTGATACGGCGGCTGCCTTCTAGTACGCAGACTACCGTAATCAAGGAAAATATCACATCGACCTGATTGGCCATGCCGCCACGCGAGGTCACGATATCTTGATATTCATAGATGAGATAACCCATACCGGATAGAGACAGGGCAAACCAAATCCAGTCATACCATGCCACTCGTTTGCGACTGCTTTTTTTGCTGGCTGGAAAAATTAGGAATATCAATGCAAAACCAACACCCACGTGCACAGAGCGCTGTAACAATGCTGGCATTGGATTAAAAGTGATGTATAAATGAAACAGTGAATAGAGTATACAAATGCCAGCGATAAAATACTTCACTGGTCCTTGAGTGATATGACGCGTGATTGACTCTCGGTCATATTTTTCCAATACTGCTCGGTTGACCGCATCCGCCTCAGCATCGTTATCAACTTGAGCATCTGGCATGGTAGTCACACTACCTTGATCCGTCACTTGGGAGTTCATGACAAAAGTCCTTTTTAAATCTATCAATTAAATCATACGTCTTAGGCATGATCACCACTTCAGAATAGTCTGGCACCCACTGGTGAATCAAGACACGATGACCACCATAATCCATTTCCCCTTTGGTCAGTCTAGATACGACCCAATTAAGGCGAGGCAGTTTTTCGTTGATTTGATAACCCAGATAGCCAGGCTTTTGTATAGGAGCGAGCATTTCGGTGGAGGGTGTCCCCGCACCGAACGCTTCAAAATAGGTCGTGGTCAATAACAGCTCCGCACCTTCTGTACTGCTGCCGTCTATGCGTTGATACTGCTCTTCCCACCACTGTTTTTCTACAGAATGTATCCAACGTAGCTGAAAGTCAGGCTCAGTGAAGTAACAAACCTTATCATCAGCACCGTCTACGCCTGCGACTCGCACTTCAACGACAGACTGAAGCGTAAAGCCTAACCATAGCGTAAAAAAAACCAGCGCTGCAATAAATGCCGCGCCAGTTGATAACCATAATGAATTACTTGGCTGCTTGTTCGTCATAGTACTTTTTAGCTCCAGGATGGATTGGGGCTACCATGCCATCACGAGCGGTTTCTAAACTGATATCATTGGCCGCTTGGTGAGCTGTTTTTAGACCATCTAAATTATCAAACAATGCTTTGGTTAGTTTATAACCATCCGCTTCAGATAGATCAGAGCTAACCAATAATGCATTCATGATTGCGGCAGTTGGTACGGCTGTTTCATTGCCATACGTGCCAGCAGGAATCTCAAAGGTTTTGAAGTAAGGCTTGGTCGCGATGATTTCTTTTAGCTTGTCTTGGTTGATAGTGACAATCTGTAAATCTAAACCTTGCTCTAACTCCATCAAAGATGAGTTTGGTAGCCCACTACTAAAGAATGCCGCTTCGATCTTACCTGCTTTCATACCATCAGCAGCTTCAGCAAAGCCTAGATAATCAACGGTGACATCATCATACGTGATACCAAACCCTTCCAGTAAAGTACGAGCATTGACTTCTGTACCAGATCCTTGATCGCCTACCGCAATACGCTTGCCTCGTAAGTCTTCAATATTTTTGATACCAGATTTTTTCGAAGTCACGATTTGCACCACATTAGGGTACAAAACAGCAATCTGCTGAATGTTAGTGATTGGCTGCTCAAAGTTGTTTTTACCTTCGACAGCATCCGTAACCACGTCACTCAGTGCCAAGACCATGTCGACCTTGCCTTGGGTCAGTAGATTGACGTTTTCAACTGATGCGCCAGTGGTTTGAGTTTTTGAGTTTACGCCAAAGGTTTTGACATAGACTTCAGACAATGAAGTACCAATGATGTTATAAGGGCCAGACGCACCGCCAGTAGCGATGGTCAAAAACTTAGTATCAAGCTTATCTGTTGCCGCGCTATCTGCAGATGCAGTATCACTGCCCTCTGAGCTTGGAGATGAGCATGCAGTTAGACCTAACGCAGCACTCAACATAGCTGACAAAAGTAATGGGGATTTTAAAGAATTAAGCATTGAATTCATCCTTGAAGTAATCGGTTTTATACGTTTAACAATATCCGTATTTATACATAAATACGTTACAGACGAGTAATAATATAGCAATTCTGTCAATAAATAAACCTTAGCTTACTTTCTATTTTTCTTTCAATACCTTATATTTAAAGCTATTAGAGAAAATATAGGTCATTCATCAATTGTACTAATATATATGTATGTTTTGCTATGCGAAACAAAGTTTCATTTAATAAATATTAAAACAAAAATTGTCGCTATTGTAAACCTTTATCGATATCTAGCAAATATCGCCATATCGCATTATTTCTTAGGAATTTTTAGATATAGCAAATTAATGAGAATTCTCGATTTATAACTATAAGGGCAAAAGTTCTGCTATATTTTATCTGAGCTATTTTTTGGTTCAGGATATTACATGGCACTAGCCTGTGTCTCTCTTTTATTAACCCATTCGGATAGTCCTTATGACAATACCCCACACGGAAGTACTGGCAACGTTATCTGCTGATATTGCTATCATCGGTGGCAGCGGTCTCTACCAAATGTCATCACTGACCAACAAACGCAGTATAACGATACAGACGCCTTATGGTAGTCCATCTGATGATATTGTCTTAGGTGAGCTTGAGGGAGTGACCGTCGCATTTCTAACACGGCATGGTCAGGGCCACAGACTGACCCCGTCCGAAGTGCCTTATCGTGCCAATATCTATGCGCTAAAAACGCTTGGGGTACGCTATATCGTATCCGTATCAGCAGTTGGCTCATTGCAAGCGCATCTTAAGCCACTAGATATGGTCGTGCCTGATCAAATGATCGATATGACCAAGCAGCGAGTGAGTACCTTTTTTGGTGAAGGTGCCGTCGCTCATGTGTCGATGGCTGACCCGCTTTGTCCTGCCCTAGCAGACATCTTGACGCGCGCTTATGACCAAGCAGATATTGCAGAAGCTAGCAGTCATTCTAAAGCAACTTATGTCTGCATCGAAGGCCCTCAGTTCTCAACTCGGGCAGAGTCAGAATGGTATCGTCAGATGGAGGCAGATATCATTGGCATGACCAATATGCCAGAAGCCAAATTGGCACGTGAAGCCAGTATTGCTTATGCCACGTTAGCTCTGGTGACAGACTTCGACTGCTGGCATCCGACGGAAGAAGCCGTTAGTGCCGACTATGCTATACAGAACCTAATGAAAAATGCGGACAATGCTCAAAAAGTGATACGAGAAGCAGTGACTTTAATTGCTGCCGAATTACCTGAGTCAATCGCTCACAATGCTATCGCACAAGCATTAGTCACACCTATAGATGCGATGGACGAACATACCAAGATCAGACTGGCCGCCTTACTAACATGATTGTAATGCGTCTTTTCCATTTTAAACTAATTACTGCTAATCGGTTCAATTTTAATCAAGCTGTTTCCCATTGAATCAAAAAAGGCCATTATCTAAAATAATGGCCTTTTTCATAATTAAGCATATATATTTAAATTTATGCTAAATACACCACTTTAATGTTAGCAACAACCACCTGCACCAGATGCCAGCATCATAGGTTGATTAAATGGCATTAATTCACCGCAACCTGCAAAAATACCGTAGTGACGACTGTCATCACCGATAAACTCAAAGTGCGGCGCAAAGCGCGACTCTTTCAGCATTCGAAACGTATTGCCACATACTGGAAATACCCGACCAGCTTCGATAGCATGATGTTTATCTAAATCAAACCGATGCGGTGACTGCTCGATAGTTCCTTTGTATATCACCGCTTGTCCATGATCTTCGCAAGCATCCTCAAGCGAGTCGATTTTAAATAAGCGATAAGTCGCAGAGAAAAATTGAATATCACCAATTTTGGCTGCTAAAGCAGGATCTGTAATCTCAAGTGGGCGATCTTCAACCAAACGTACGTCTAAGAATCCTGCATCTCGTGACAAACGGTTGAAATCATTCCAATACAATGCACCGCTTAAACACTCACCATATAAGACTGGGTCATCGATTAAGTGTCGCGGGATACGGCGGTCGGCATAGACGTCAGAAAAATAAAACTCCCCACCAGGTTTCAGCAAACGCTGTACACTGGCCATAACCGCGGCTTTATCTGGTGATAGATTGATAACGCAATTGGAGACGATAATATCAAAGCTATTAGCCTCAAGTTCTAGTTCATCTAGTTTCTCGATATAGCCGTGCAAAAATGTCACATTATCATAGCCAAACTTATCAACATGATAGGCTTGATGCTGTCTGGCAACGGCTAGCTGCTCATCGGTCATATCAACACCGACTACGTGGCCACTCTCACCAACCAGTTGCGCCAATGCGTAGACATCTCGGCCTGAGCCACTGCCCAAATCTAAAATTCGGCAGCCTTCGAGCAGTGCTGGACACACCAGACCACAGCCGTAATATCGATTCAATACTTCATCGTGAATATTTGCGAGTAAGGGCTTGAGCCACTCAGGCATATTGCTAATATCACAACAAGCCGAGGTCTTTAGATCATTGGTACTCTGTAACTCTTTTCCATAGTAATTTTGCACGACGTCATGCATAACAATATCCTTATTGAATGTGCCATCCAGTTAAAATTCTTAGTGAATCATCTTAGAATATGCAACTACATTAGTGAGTTTATCAACCTAGTTGTCACTTATCGGTTATCAGTAGTTATCCACTTTGATATTAATATTGATGTAAGAATCTAGCCAGCCTGACGGCAAATGTACTAGATCTTTAGGCTCATCAATATCGTGCAAAGGGTCAAATAGTGCAAGTGTCCAGTCTAATGCCGCCATGCGCTGCTTGGTGACAGCGGCTACACTAGCCGTACTCCAAACAATGTCCGAAAACATGCTGTCATTAACTTGTTTAAATCCTAACAACACATACCCACCATCAGTTGCTGGAATCATAACCGCATCGTGTTGATTTAGCTGCTGTACCGATGTCTGAATACGTGCTGTCGTAAGACTAGGACAGTCCGTACCAATTAACACAACCTTGTCAAAATGTTGCAATGCGCGCTGACTGGCTATCAACATACGCAAACCCAAATCCCCTTCGGCCTGCGCAGACCAGCGCAACGAGTCAGGCAAATCAAGCGCCTGCCAACATGGATCTGTTGGTGCTGGACTCACACATAGCTCGACAGCAAAGCCCGTATCAACGGCCTGCTCAATACTATGCAGTAAGAGTTGCCTTGCCATACGTGCAGCGCCATCTACCCCTAGCGCTGGCTGCAAACGGGTTTTT
This sequence comes from Psychrobacter sp. NPDC078929, assembly GCF_050267985.1. Taxonomy (NCBI): domain Bacteria; kingdom Pseudomonadati; phylum Pseudomonadota; class Gammaproteobacteria; order Moraxellales; family Moraxellaceae; genus Psychrobacter; species Psychrobacter sp. NPDC078929. Next base: position 84,948 of record NZ_JBNNFX010000001.1, read on the forward strand.
GCCTTATTGCGCGCTGGATATTTTGCAAAAAGAATGATGCAGGTATCTTGCTGTCTTGCAGATAAATCAGCTGTCACTATAACGGTCTCTCAATTGGTCAAATGTACAAGGACGAGCTCTTTCTTCTTTTGTCTATCATATTTATAAATCAAACAATCTCACTACTTATAATAACGTTGCTTTAAAACATTAGGCGATACGCCGCGCCAATAATCAAAGCGCAACTGCCACATCAAAAAAATCGTCCGCCATGTACCATATTGCTGCCAACGCCGCGCGGATGTTATGACTTTACTTTTTAGACAAGCTGGTCGAGCAAACTTCTTTAGACGTTTACAGAGCTCAATATCTTCCATCAATGGCTGATCAGGATAGCCACCAATCTGCTCGAATATGGATTTTTTGATAAAAATTGCTTGATCGCCAGTGGCGATACTCATTAAGCGTGAGCGCTTATTTATCACGAACCCGACGATTTTTAACAATGGCTCACAGCTGTCTAAGCGCACATCAAATCGTCCCCAGTCATACTGAGCTATTGCCTGCTGAACGTTATCTATCGCATCAGCTGGCAGCTCGGTATCGGCATGTAAAAATAGCAACACATCACCTGTTGCTAACATAGCGCCCGCATTCATTTGCTGTGCACGCCCTACCGTAGATTCGATAATATGCCAATCAATGATTGATTGAGCAATCTCTGTACTTTTGAGCACACTTTTGGCGATAGCAACCGAACCATCCACTGAACCACCATCGACCAATATCACTTGCTGCGGTGCCGGATCGAGACTGGCAATATGAGCGATAAGCTCAGGCAAGTTGTCCGCTTCATTTAACAATGGAATGATGATGGAGAGTTTCAATGGATATACCGTCACGTTAATCAGCGAGTAAGATTAAAAACTGGCTTATTTTTTGTTCAAATTCCAGTTGTAGTCGGTATAGCTTATTTTTATCTTGCCTTGTTTTAGCTCTGCTGTCTGAGCTTTACTCAATCCTAGTGACGAGTTATAACGACCCAAAAACCCTGCTAAATCTTTGGTGCCACGCCAGTTGGTTGCAAAATCCTCTTTATACCATTTAAAAATTGGTGATACTTTAAGCGTATCGCCTTTGAGACTGTTGCGGCTACTGTCTGCTAAAAACTTAGACGTTGCCTGCTCTAACTGACTGTCTAAACGCTTGCCAGTAAAGGCATCATCTTGCAGTGCTGGGCAACCAATACTGGCACAATTGACCGCAAAGTGAATGCGCGGATCGTTGTAACGTTTAGAACCACGAATCAGGTTGTGCTCAATATCATCAAGTGAGCGCGTCTTACCAAGTAGCGAAACAAACTCTTGCTTCCATGGTGACCCAAACAGTCCGCCGATATCTTTGATAGATTTAACATTTGGATATTTCGTTAATACCAAATCTACCGTACCAGCGTTATAAACGTTGATTAAAAATGCTAACTGTTCATTTTTACTCCAACGATTGAACTCTGATTGAGATACCTTGCTTGTCGCTTCCAGATAGCTTGTCAGCTTACTTTGATCTGCTTTCATACCAGCATAATTGACCACTGAAGCTTTGCCACCGTTGGTCATGGTCACATGCTTATTTAATAAGCTATCCCAGCTCTGATGGTTAAAGTCAGCATGAGCGGCCACGCTTGCTAATAAAATAGTCGTAGCAATCACTGGTTGGGCGAAAAATGTCTTCGCTGAAAAGTTAGATACTGACATAAGGCTTACTCCGTTTATACTGATTGTTTTTTATCTATACCAAAAGTACTTATATTAAAAGCACTTACATTAGAACGGCTAAGGCGTGTCTGCTAGCACTGGCTCTACTGCCTCTTCTTCTAACGCGCCGCCACAACTACTGCCCTGTCCTGCTGTACAGCCATAGCAGTGCTCAGCAATGGCAATGTCATCACCAGACGGGTTTTGCGTTAACAAATCACTTAGGTGTCGCCGTGACTTGTTTGGGACAAGTATCTCTAACTGCTGATTGAAATCACAATCAAACAGCTCACCCAACCAATTGACACTAATGGTCGAACGGCACATGACCTCGGCTAAATTGGCAGCCATATAATTAGCTTTGAGCAAATCCATATACGGGTGGAACTGGTTTTTTGCCAACAGCACCGCCCCAAAACGCTGAATCGGCATATTGGTTAGGGCAAATAAATGATTAAACTCAATATCAAAGTGCGCTTTTAACTCACGCTTATAGTCTGCTTCAAGCTGTTGTTGATTGGGCGGCAGCGTCGCGCCTTGTGGGTTGTAAACCAAGTTTAATGTTAAATTTGAATCAGGCTTGCCGTACCCTAACTGATTGAGCTTCTGTAATCCTAATATACTGTCGTCAAACGCGCCTTTACCGCGCTGTTTGTCTACATTTTCTAAGGAATAACAAGGCAAAGAAGCCACCACTTCCACTTGGTTATCTGCTAGAAACTGCGCCATACCCTCATAACCCTCTTCCATAAGGATAGTCAGATTACAGCGGTCTATTACTTTGACACCTAATGCCCGAACAGCCTTAACCAAATACTTAAAATCCTCATGCATTTCAGGCGCACCGCCGGTCAAATCAAGCATATCGATGTTTTGTGCTTGCAATACCTCTGGTATCAGCTCAACCAACTCACGTGACATCATTTCAGTACGATAAGGGCTTGCAGCCACATGACAATGTACGCAGGACATATTGCATAAGTAGCCCATATTGACTTGTAATATCGTCAATTGACGTCGTTTTATCGCTGGAAAATCAGTATGCTCAAGTAACTCGATAGTTGATTTCATGGTGGTCTAAAATCCTGTTAGCAGTACAACTAAAAAAGGATAGCAACGTAACATTAAATATTAGAAAACACAGATAGCGCATTGCTTTTACTGTTTATTTTCAAGTTTGACAATGTAAAACCTGATTGCTCACTTTACGGTTTATCTAATCAATCATACCTGATTATCAATAAGCATTGACAACTAATCATATGGATTTTATGGTTTATTCTAAATGAGCATTAACCTTCGTTAGTTCTTATCAGCTTCGTCAATTCTTATCAACTTCGATAAAACGCTTATCGATATATTTCTTGAGATGCCATACCCAGCGACCTTGTAGGTTTACATTACCCCAACTACCAATGGCATATTTGTCACCGCAAGACAGCAGATATAGCGTGCGCGACTTTGGCTGATAACTCTTCATTACGTTGTCACCCAGATAGGCCAATAAGTTATCAGCTTCGATAGCACCACCATGCACTGAGTGAACCCCCGAGTGCGCCACGTATTTATCGATTCGTGTCGCCACATCACCAACCGCAAACACATTAGAATGAGAGACGCTCTGTTGCTTATCGTTTACCGCGACAAACCCATCACCTTCTATCTCCAAATCCGTAGAAGCCGTCCATGCCGAGCCTATGACGCCAGTCGCAGCGATGACAGCATTTATGGGCAATGATTTATGGGTGGTCGATAATTTACCGTCACGATAATCGGTCGCTCGTTCTCGAATTATCGTAATGCCATGACGATGTAACTGCTTAATGACCCGTTGTCGAAAGCCTGAATTAAACCCTGACAATAGATTCTCACCGCATACTAATGTCACCTGATGATTACGATTGATGTTCCGTAGCGCGACTTGAGCGGCCATCACCAATTCTATTGCCGCAGCGCCTGCCCCAATAATAGCCAATTGATACCTTTCAGACTGTTGAGCATCTTTTAGAATCCGCTGCCATTGTGTGATGAATGTTGATAACGGTCGTATGACAATTACGTCGGTATTAGCAGCACCAGTATTGTTATCGTCACTATCGCTTCTGTGCTCGTTGTAGTCATTGTGGCTACATAGCCAACGCATGTCTGTATCTGCGCCAGTATTTAAAGACAAGACATCGTAGTCAAAATCCGTTTGTTCATCGCCAGTCGTAACCACCTTGTTTGACGCTGCGTTTACTTTTACAAGCGACTGCTGAATAAAGCGCACGCCTGCTCGTACACAAAGCGATTTGATATCGATACTGATATCATGCAATTGATAATGTCCTGCCATCCAACCAGGTAACATGCCAGAATAAATAGTTTGCGGTTGCTCACTAATTAAATGAATGTCTGCCTCTATCGTATCGGTGTCCTTTAAACGCGCTGTGCCAAGTCGGCGCAACATGCCAATGTGAGCATGACCTGCGCCTGCCAATAGTAGTGTCTTTTTCGATGAAAATTTTGTCATAGATGATTTTATCAAGGCGGTTAGTTGCTATTAGTGTTTGATCGAATGTTGATTGATATAAATGACTTTAAAAACTCATTTAAAAGTATCATATAAATAAGACCAGTCTATTGCGGGTAAACAGTAAGAGCGTAAATGACTTATACGGATTCAGCGATAGTCACTGCGTCAACCGTTATTAGTAGAATGATATTTTGTACACCTGAATTAAAATCATAAAATAAGGTGAAATTATTTATCATCGCCCAGTACAATAGGACATTATAAGAGCCGCATGATAAATTGCGCTGCTTGACCCATTACTTGAGCAACATCGTCAAAAACGTTAATGAAAATTATAAGTAATCAAGGAACATTACATGAGTACCAATATCGATACCAGTAACGACCACATTTTGTCTTCTGACAATATTCACTACTTGCATCATAATTTTTTTGAACCAAGTAGCAAAGACGTCGAGATTAGCGCGACTTTATTGATTGTGCATGGCATGGCAGAGCACAGCGGTCGCTATAGCGATTTTGCACAGTTTTTGGCAGATAATGGTATTGCTGTGGCGACTTACGATCATTTGGGTCATGGACAGACGATCAAGACTGAGGCCGATCTTGGGTTTTTTGGTGAGGAGCATCCGGTACAGTCACTTTTGAAAGACGTGATTGTGATGGCCGATAGCCTAAAAGACCGTCATCCAGACGTCCCGCATTTTGTGATGGGTCACTCGATGGGCTCATTTATCGTACGCAATGTACTCAAGCATCATGCGCATAATTTCACAGGTGCCATCCTAATGGGTTCCGCAGACGCCAACCCACTGGCTAAGGTTTTATTACCTATTAACAAGCTACTGGCCAGAGTTGCTCCAAGACAACCGAATACAATTTTTGCCAAGGTGATGAATAAAGTCCTTAACAGCCAACTATCTGATCGCAATTCGTCCTCACAGTTTGCGTGGCTCAGTGAAAATACCGCAAACATTGAAGCCTATGAAGCCGATCCTAAGACTGGTTTTGACTTTACCAATAATGGCTTTATGACATTGTTCACGCTCATGGATACTGGATTAAATAAAAATTGGGCTACCACTATTGCCAAAAACTTCCCAATGCTGTTTATCAGCGGTGAAGATGATCCGATTGGTGAAATGGGTCGCGGTATACGTAGGGTTGTCACGCGTCTGGACAAACGTCATTTCAGTCATGTCGATATTCAGCTGTATCCTAATATGCGCCATGAAGTGCTGCACGAAAAGGATAAACAGACCGTTTATCAAGATATTTTAGAGTGGATAGAGACCAACACGGCAGACAATTAAATTATGATAAATGAGTTGTTTTGAGAGGATGTCTGAAAACAACTCATTCAATATTGTCACAATAAGACCCTCAACGCGTTTGCTAAAAGCGGTCAAATTAGCGACAATACGGCAAGCAAGTTTTTGGACCAAGCCATACCTTGAATTTTCTTTAGGCTGGGTCATATAAGTCTTTAACCATAACATTAAGATCACCCTCCCTTTCATTCATTTTAGGAACCTTTATGTCATTACAACAAACCATCGAACAAGCTTTTGAAAACCGTAACGAATACAGTCCAGCTAATATGCCACAAGACGTGCGTGATGCTATCAATCAAGTACTTGAGCAACTAGATAACGGTAGCCTGCGCGTAGCAGAAAAGAAAGATGGCGAATGGGTTGTCAATCAGTGGGCCAAAAAAGCCGTACTATTGTCTTTCCGTCTAAACGACAACTACGTCCAAGCCGCTGGCGAACACGTACAGTTCTATGACAAAGTTCCAACTAAATTTGCTAACTGGACCGAAGCGCAGTTTAAAGAAGCAGGCGTACGCGTTGTACCACCAGCTGTCGCACGTAGAGGTTCTTTCATCGCAGCAGGCGCAGTATTGATGCCGTCATACGTCAACATCGGTGCCTATGTCGATCAAGGTGCGATGGTTGATACGTGGGCGACCGTTGGTTCATGTGCTCAAATCGGTAAAAACGTGCATTTATCAGGTGGCGTTGGCATCGGCGGTGTATTAGAGCCATTGCAAGCAAACCCTACTATCATCGAAGACAACTGCTTCATCGGTGCACGCTCTGAAATCGTTGAAGGCGTTATCGTTGAAGAAGGCGCTGTCATCTCTATGGGTGTCTATATCGGTCAATCGACGCGCATCTATGATCGCGAAACTGGCGAGATTCATCGTGGCCGTGTACCAGCAGGTTCTGTTGTTGTACCAGGTAGCTTACCGTCAGAAGATGGCACGCACAGCTTGTACGCTGCCATCATCGTGAAAAAAGTTGACGCGCAAACTCGTGCAAAAACATCAGTAAACGAGCTATTACGCCTAGCCTAAATATTTGGCACGTACCATTATTTGGTACATAATATTGTTTTATATGAAGATGCTGGGGGATGACTCCAGCATCTTTTTTGCAGCTTAATATAACGCGTTACGTTATAATCCTCTTTTAGTTTGTCTTTATACAAACACAAAATCATTCGTACCATCCCCTGCCTTTTTATTACGATTGATAAGCGCTTCATCGCCTTATCGACCTTTAACTGTATTTGAAATATTATGAGTGAATCATCATTACGCACCGCCGCTATCCCTGTTACTGACCCCGAAGCAGGATTACGTCTGACTGAGATTTTTTATTCCTTACAAGGTGAGGCAATCACTTCAGGCTTGCCGACGATATTTGTGCGTCTAACGGGCTGTCCGCTGCGCTGCGTCTATTGTGATACCGAATATGCTTTTACTGGCGGCGAACGTCAATCATTAGAAACCATCATAGAAACCATCAAAGGTTATCCGTGCAAGCGTATCTGTCTGACTGGTGGTGAGCCATTAGCACAGCCAAATGCCATTGAATTGATGAAACGTTTGCTGAGCGATGGGTATGAGATATCCCTTGAGACCGCAGGCGCACTCACGGTAGAAAACGTGCCAGCAGCAGTCAGCAAGGTAATGGATCTCAAAACACCAAGCTCAGGTGAAGTCGATAAGAATCTATGGTCAAACCTCGACTATCTCACTCAGCATGACCAAATCAAGTTTGTCATTATGAATCGTACAGATTACGACTGGGCAAAAGCTAAATTGACCGAGTATAAGCTAAACGAATTGGTCGGTACGGTATGGTTCTCTCCGATGTTTAATGTCGCAAATGATGTCGATGAACAGCTCAGCCCTGAAGTACCTGTATTGGCGCGCGAGCTAGCAGAATGGATGTTGGCTGATGCCTTGCCAGTTCGCTTTCAGCTGCAATTGCACAAAATCATTTGGGCAGATGCCAAAGGCAAGTAACTATCAGCAAGTAATTATCAGCAAGTAACAAACAAAAAGTGTGAACACGTTGAGTGCCATGGATAAGGTAGCGGTATGATCAAACTCATTTTATTGGGCTTGCTAGCAGGTGCGTTTTTTAGCTCGACATTTATCTTAAATGAGCTTATGAGTAGCGCAGGTGGACATTGGTTTTGGTCAGCGAGTCTACGCTATGTCTTTATGCTGTTAATTATTACCGTCATTATTGCGATACAACATGGCTTTGGTCGTATTAAAGCGCTAATGAGGATTTTTCTTCAGCATTGGGGCTTTTGGTGCATTACTGGCAGTATCGGGTTTGGACTGTTTTATACCGGTATTTGCTATGCCGCAGATCATGTTGCGGGATGGGTGGTAGCGGCTACCTTTATGTTTACCGTCGTCGCCAGTTTACTTGTACTATTGGCATTTGGTCAACGTTTTGATAAAAAATTCATCGTATATGCTGTCATTGTCTTTATCGGTGTGGCACTCGTCAATATCAGTGAAGGTCTGCATGCTGCTGCTATAACCGACACCGTCCCAATGTCTGACATGCTGCTCTACGGTGCGCTACCTGCGCTTATCGCTGCTTTTAGCTACCCAATTGGTAACCAGCTGGTTTGGCAGGCTTCTCATAATGCCCGCCAGCGCAATACTGAATTACAGAAGGCAGCAGAGTTTAACGATCAAAAAGCTAGCATCAGTATTAGTATTGATATCAGTGAGCAGAATGAACCACTCATATCCGAAGCTTATGATTTGCCAGCTACGACATATGATGCTACCGACCTCGATAGCGTACTTCAAAGTAACAACACTGCGGCAACCTCATCCCTACAAAATCTAATTGCTCGTATTCCTTCTATCGAAACCACGCTACTGCAAAATGCCTTTAACAAAGTGTGGCTAATGACTCTCGGGTGTTTGCCATTTTGGCTGTTTTTGGGCATTATAGTGCGCCCTGACCAGCCCCACGCCTCACAAATAATCAATACGTTGCTCGTTGCTCTATTAGCAGGCGTGGCAGCGACCACTATATTTTTGTATGCGCGCGAGCAAGCTGTTACTTCAAGCGAGGTTGCAGGCGTTGACTCAACCCAAGCCAGTGAGGTTATCTTTGCCTTGATTGGGGGTATATTATTGTTAGGTAACGCCATACCTTCGGCGATGGGACTGGTCGGTATAGGGCTTATTATGGTAGGGCTGATATTATTTGCAAAAGACGGCTAAATGGCACTATAACACTACGCCCATTTCGTCACAGTTATGCATTGAATAGCCACCTAAAAAACACCTATCACTTTGATGATCTCGATTTGGCAATATAACCATGGGCAATGCTTTGATTTTTCCTGATATTCTATTATATTTATTGGACATGGTTGGCATTGTTGCCTGCGCGATTGCAGGGACTTTGCTTGCGCAGCATAAAGGCTTCGATATCGCTGGTTGTATCTTGGTAGCGATGGTCAATGCCATCGGCGGTGGGACATTACGCGATATGGCTCTCGACCGTCACCCTCTATTTTGGATGACTGATCTTAATTACGTGATCGTTATCACGGTGACCTCCCTTATCTTACAAATCTTCTTTCACCTTTATCATAAGATTGATAATGCGTTAAAGCTCTTTGATGCCATTGGGTTGGCCGCTTTTAGTGTCATTGGTTTTAAGGTGGCCTTAACCCTAGACATGTCTCCCCTTATTGCTATTATGATGGGTGTTTGGACCGCCATCATTGGTGGTTTGTTACGTGATATCATTTGTAATGAGATTCCGCTGGTACTACAGCGTGAGATTTATATTACTGCCAGTATCGCAGGGTCTGTGACTTATTTATGCTTACAGTATTTTGGGGTGGACGCCAGTCTCAACGAATTTATTATGCTGTTTGTCATCTTTGCAGTACGTATGCTCGCGCTCAGATTCGACTGGCATCTGCCTTCTATTCGACTCGTAGACTGATTGATTGAGCAAGACTCTGCTGAGATAGCCTTTGTTTGACTGACAATAATTGAAAATAGTGAGAACTGCCCATGTTGGCTATCGTATTGGACCCTACCGTACTGATCACTACTTTTGACCCGCGCTCTTTGATATATTTCTTCGATATGATTGGCATTATCGCCTGTAGCGTTTCGGGCACGATACTTGCCAAGCACAAAAACTTCGACGTCTTCGGCTGTCTTCTCGTGTCTATTGTCACTGCTATCGGCGGCGGCACGGTACGTGATGTCATTCTCGATCGCCATCCGTTATTTTGGATGGTAGATATGAGCTATCTGACCCTTATTACGATTTCATCGCTAGCGATGCAGATATTTTTTCATCCAAACTCTAGACGAGTGGATAAGTTCCTCAAGCTTTCTGACACCATTGGTCTGTCAGCATTTACACTGATCGGTATCAAAGTCGCTGACAGTATGGGCGCCAATGTGCCTGTAGCGCTATTATTAGGTGTAATTACTATCGTGGTTGGTGGCATCATTCGCGATATGATTTGCAATGAGATTCCATTGGTACTACAGCAAGAGATTTATATCACGGCAGCGTTGACGGGTGGCGTGCTGTACTTTGCTCTAAAGAATTTAGGCGTGACAGATTGGGTAGCTGACATCTCTACGATGAGTACGATTTTTACTTTGCGTATGCTTGCTATTCGTTACGATTGGCAGTTCCCCACACTAGAGTGGAAATACTGATACTAGGGCGTGTCTTCATTTCAAAAATGGTGATAAAAATGAGATAAATTGCCGTCAAACAAGAAAAATAGCGCAGATAATATCGGGATATTAACCAGCTATTTGACGCTGTTTGGCAAGATTTAACCATTTTTAGCCCATTTAGATGACTATCGGGTGAATTGAAGACACGCCCTAGACTAAATTAAAGTTGATAATACCAACGCGCCCATATTTGAGGGCTTTTAGTATTATCGATTTAACATTTTCGCTTTACCCTTGCTCTACCACAGCCAAATCCTTGACCATCAACTGTAAGCTTTGTTTGCCGTTCCATTCGTTGATGTCTAGCTGAAATAATAAATGGACTTGCTTAGCACGATAATCCCAAGCCTCATTATCGAAGTTAAAGCAAATGGCCTCTATCGGATATTGAACGTCTGGATAGCGCAGCGATAACTTAAGATGTTTATCTTTTAAAATCTTAAAGCTCAGAACCTCAAACACGCCATCAAATATTGGCGGTGCAAATCCATGACCCCAAATACTGGCATCGGCTAAATGCTCGGCAAACCATAAACTGAAGTCACTCGCTTGCAAAGGTCCATCGGTGAATTTTTGCTCTGCAAATACCTCATCATCCATTTGAGCCATCACTTCGTTAAAAGCTGTGACAAATGCCTCAAAGTTACGACGCTTGAGGGTCAGACCTGCTGCCATCGCATGTCCACCGAAGTGACTGATTAAGTCAGGATGACGCTCAGCAACTTGTTCAATCGCATCACGAATATGTACGCCAGCGATAGAACGTGCAGAGCCTTTAATGGCACTATCTTCATCTATTTGTTCAGTGTCTGCTGGTGCAAAAACGATACTGGGTAAATAATGGCTTTCTTTTAAGCGACCAGCGACAATGCCAATGACTCCTTGATGCCAGTCATCTTGGTACAGAATAATACTACGAGCACCTGTATTGTTGACCTTAGCAGTAGAGACAGCTTGAGTAGCCACATTCTGAGTAACAAGTGCTTGAGTAATTGTGTCATCGTTACTGCCATTATCATCACTATCACCATTCGTACTATCGTCGTTATTATCTTTATTAACCAGTGCTTGTACGATACTATCAGCTTGCGCACGCATCTCGCCCTCTACATGACGACGCGTACGATTCAGCTGTTCAAGCTCTTGTGCCAAACGTTGTGCGGTGCTCCAGTCTTCAGTTAATAAGCATTCGATACCGATGCGCATATTATCCATACGCCCAGCTGCATTGATACGTGGGCCTAATACAAAACCGAAATCCTGCGCATGAAGCTGCTTAGGATCACGGCCCGCTTGCTCAAGCAATGCCAATATTCCCATACAGCAGCGGCCTTGACGAATAGCTGATAAACCGTGATGTACCAAGATACGGTTGTTTTTATCCAGTACCCCAACATCTGCAATCGTCCCAAGTGCGACTAAATCTAAATATTGGCTCACCTGTACCGTAGACTTGCCAGCTTCGCGGCGTAGCTTTGCTAAGCGTCCGAGCACATAAAACGCGACTCCAACTCCAACCAGTGCTTTACTAGCAAAGTCACAACCTAGCTGATTGGGATTGACTACCGCTTCCGCAGGTGGCGTCTCTTTGGTCGTGAGATGATGGTCTGTGATAATCACCGTAATACCATCAGCTTGGGCGCGTGCCACCCCTTCGTGACTTGAGATACCATTATCAACCGTCACTATCATATCTGGCTGAAAAGTCTCAATACCTAACTCGACAATCTCTGGCGTCAGGCCATAACCGTACTTAAAACGATCTGGTACTAGGAAATCAACGACCGCACCCATCTTTGTGAGCGCGCGCATCATTAAGGCTGTACTGGTGGCACCGTCACAGTCAAAGTCACCAACGATCAAGATGCGCTGACGCTCATCAATGGCCACATCTAATAAGCGCACGGCTTCAGTGACACCGTGCAGGGCCTCAGCAGGCAATAGACCTGACAGGCTAGTCTCCAGCTCATCAGGCGCAGTGATACCTCGCCCTGCATACAGACGGGCAAGCGTGAATGATTGAGCGGCAAATGGTTGCAGCGCGGCGGGCAACTCGTCGATGCGAGTGCTGGTATAACGGGGGGTTAAATTTAGCATGAGCGTATTCTACTGGCTTTAGCAGAGGCTCACAATGACAATTTATACTACCTTTGTATATCATTAGGCATTGTGCAACCTGATGAATAATGCCTGTAAATTAGCAATAATTGATACTGCCATTTTTATAGCTCATGTAAACTGCCTTCGTTTAATCACTTACAAAAAAGGTGCACAGTATGAGTAATTTCATTCATTTTGCTACAAAGCAATGATTGTAAGCCACGCATAAATCCATAAAATAGTAAGCAACTGAAGAATTTGTTGTTCATTGAACTTTTTATCATTTATATTTTAATTATTTATAAGGACACTTTATGAAAACCACGCCACTTGCTGAAAAACTTCCAAATACGATCGACCCTAACCTAGACCTTGAGAAGGTTAAAAAAGAATGTCAGGGAATGGTAAAAAGACGCGCTAGAGTTTCTGCTGGTGTAGCAGTTGTGCCAGTACCATTTTTTGATGTGGCAGTTGACGCGGGGATGTTGACGCAGTTGATTCCAGAGATTAGTGAGCGTTTTGGTCTCATTGAAGACCGTCAATCAGCCATTAACTTGGAATCTCGCGAAGTGCATTGGAGCGCAGTAAAAGATCGTACTGTAGATTTCGCTGGACTCATGGCAACACGCGGTATCGTTAAGAAAACCATTCAAGGTTTCGGTGGTCGTATCGCTGCCAAACAAGTGACTAAGTTTATCCCACTTGGCGGTCAATTGGTTGCTGCGACTATGGGCTATACGATTTTTAAGAAAATCGCTAATGACCATATCAACGAATGCTATAAATTGGCGAAAGATATTCAGCAAAAAGAACACGGCAAAAACGTATAAATAAGCCGAATAGCTTAGTCTATATCAAGCCAGTTAAGTGATTACTTAGCTGGCTTTTTTGTGGTTAATACATATAGGTTATAGAGTTCTAAAATAAAATGCGCCTGTGGTTAATGATGTCATTGCTAGGTTTTACTGATAAAATACAGCTTTATTTATGACAGACACCTTAAAGGACTAACTTATGAAAAAAATCTTGGCTTCAACGATGATGCTAGCGACTTTTGCCTTGGCGGGATGTACCTCAACAGGTACTACAAACAACGGTACAGGTACAGCAATCGGTACCGCAAACGAGATCGGCATGAATGTTTTTAGAGCTGCGATCGACAACCAATGCCGTAGCCAAATTGAAAAACAAAACGCATGGCGTGTTGCAAGCGTCGCCATGACAGAAGCACAGCAAGAATCTGTTAAAACCAATGTTTGTGGCTGTGTGAGTGAGCAAGCGCCACAGCAAGTGACGATTGTTGAGCTGGGCAATGCCGCGATTGACTCTCAGTACCGTACTCAGTTAGTCGCACAAGTCGTCGCCAAATCTCTACAGAGCTGCTATACAAGCTTTGTTCAATAGAACAATTAAGTTATTTATTAGAATAAAAAATAATAAAGAGGGTGCGTTATACATAATGCACCCTTTTTATTGCTAATAGATTAGTTCAATTAATTAGCCTAAAATTTATTTGTGTCAGATGCTTGAGACGTTATAGAGGCCGTAAAAGGTAATGATTGGCTACGACGGAAATACTTCGAGGTGCTATCAATAATTTTATCTACTTCCTTAATTAAATCATTAATCACGTCATCATAAATACCATGATATAGCTCTTTTTCAAATGCTGTAAATGGGTGCTTGCGCGACGCTGAACCCACTTCAGTGACACCGTCTTTACTATAAAAAATATCTACGCGACCATCACTATTCAACACACAATTTAATAGTCCGCCTTCAATTTCCATCTCTACGCGTTCTGGCATAAAAATATAGTCATCTACATTGATAAGCTTTTTCTCTACTTCTCGTTTAAAAAATGATTTGATATCAAACATAGGTACATCCCTAACTTTATAATTATAAGATACGTGAGCATGCCGAGCACTGTGACTGTTACCCAGTATTCATCTGTGTGATTAACGGGTCATGCTTTACTCAGTTATCCTATAAGATAGCGTTAGATTATTTAAGGTGCGATATGTAAAACTGCGTTTGATGTTGGTAAAAATGTGCGATTGATTTTGGATGTGACATAGACCCAATAAAATAGAACTAGAAAAATAGACTCAACAAAAAAGGAAGCTACCAACAAGCAACTTCCTTTTTTATTATTGAACTGCATTAACTAATTTAGCTAGACCCAGCCCTTCTCACGAAATGATTTGAGTACCTCTACAAATACTGCCATCTCATCAGGTCTGCCAAGTGTTAAGCGATTAAAGCCACTGATTGGCGCAAACTCACGCCCGACAGCAATACCATGCTCACGCATTCTGTCGATATAGGTTTGCACATCGCCTTGTATCTCATGAAATATAAAGCTTGCCTGCGATGGCAAGTAGCGTAAGCCAAGCTCATCTAATGTTTGCTCAACCAGTTGACGCGATTGATTGGCCATACACAAGCTCAATACTAGAAACGCTTCATCATCGAGAGTCGCTAATGCAGCCACGGCACCTGCCAAGTTGGTATTATCAATTGAGATGAAAGCCTCTAGTTTGCCTATCGTTTGCGGGCTAGCAACTGCATAGCCGACACGCATGCCAGCGAGTGCACATAGTTTTGAGAAAGTACGCACTACAACGATATTTTCTGAGTACTCCTCTCGTATCCATGCGACACCACTCTCAAAACTTGGATCAGTCACATATTCCGAATAAGCTTCATCTAATAAAAAGTAATGGTTACTTGTTGCATTTCCTACCCATTCTTTGAGATTTACTGTGTCAGTAATAGTCGACGTTGGGTTGTTTGGATTGCACAGATAAAACAAGCTAATACCGTCAAAGTCATCAGCCACTTTTTGCATACCTTGCAAGTCAAAGGCGTAATTTTCAGTCGTCAGTGGTACTTTGACCACAGGTACATCGATAGATGTCGCATATAACTCAGCATAGGCAAAGGTTGGATGCGGCACGATAACTTGGAATTTTTTACCTGCTACTAATGCTTGATTTTGTAGCATTTGGACGACAGTACGGATGTTTTCACTAGAGCCACTGCCCAGTGAGATTTGACTCTCTATCACACCGTTTATCTCAGCGACTTTAGTAATCAGCGCCGCACGTTGGTCATCAGGATAACGAAAGCCAATGTCTAGAGAGTCGATAATAGCTTGTTTGGCAGCATCTGACATGCCGAGTGAGTTTTCGTTAGAGTTTAATTCTATTAAGTTGTTGGTAAGCACAGTGAATAATACGCCTAGATTATGTCCATTCCAAAAATTTAGTCTGTGTTGACGTTGACAGTGTGATCTATGAGAACAACAAGCCTAGCCCAAATAGAGCATCACACGTGCTCGGCTTATTAGCTTACGACTTAAATTTTTGAAATGTTATATGGATGGTGAGGTTTATGCGGATATGGTAAGTGGCAATGCGCTGTATTACAAGCCTTCTACACATTCCGATATTGAATAAACCACAAAAAAGTGAGGTACTCAAAAAGCACCTCACCTTCGCTATTGTTTAGCCTCTTTTTAGCCTCAGCATTTAACCCAAGCGATCAGATTAAATGTGCTTTTAACTCTAGCACTTTATCACGCGTTTTTGCTGCTTCTTCAAACTTCAAATCACGAGACATTTGCTGCATTTGCTTCTCTAATCGTTTGATTTCTTTGGCAAGCAAATCAGGACTACGCAAGATATTGATATCCACATCTGGCAAGTTACTCTTAACTGGGATAGCTTGATTGTCATTGGCATCCAAGCTTTCACCAGTATCAATCTTGTCCGTGATACTACGACGAGCCCCTTTTGGCGTGATGTTATGCTCAAGGTTAAAGGCAATCTGCTTATCACGGCGGCGATCCGTCTCGTCTATCGCCTTTTGCATACTTGGCGTAATGCGATCAGCATAGAGAATGGCTTTACCATTCAAGTGACGCGCTGCACGACCAATGGTCTGAATAAGCGAACGCTCTGAACGCAAGAAGCCTTCTTTATCAGCATCAAATATCGCTACCAGTGATACCTCAGGCATATCCAAGCCTTCACGTAATAAGTTGATACCGACCAGCACATCATGCACGCCAGTACGGAGCTCATGGATAATCTGCATACGCTCGACAGTATCGATGTCCGAATGTAGATAGGCAACCTTTACATCATACTCTTTGAGGTAACTGGTCAAATCTTCTGACATACGCTTGGTCAATGTAGTAATCAGTACACGCTCGTCCTTTTCACGGCGTTTGGTAATCTCTGATAGCACATCATCAACTTGCGTCAAGACAGGACGTATCTCAATCTCAGGATCAATTAGTCCTGTAGGACGAACGACCTGCTCAACGACTTGCTCGCTGTGTTCAAGCTCATATAGGGCTGGCGTGGCACTCACATAAATGGTTTTGGGCTTGATACGTTCCCACTCTTCAAACTTCATCGGGCGGTTATTCATCGCACTGGGTAATCTAAAACCATAATTGACCAAGTTTTCTTTACGTGATCTATCGCCTTTATACATCGCGCCAATCTGCGAAACCGTCACATGTGATTCATCAAGGAACAGTAAGGCATCTTCTGGAATATAATCAAATAACGTTGGCGGCGCTTCCCCTGATGGACGGCCAGAGAGATGCTGTGAGTAGTTTTCGATACCGTTACAGTAACCAAGCTGCTGAATCATCTCCAAGTCATACTGAGTACGCTCTTTGAGACGTTGTGCTTCAATCAACTTATTGTTGTCACGGAAGTATTCTAAACGCGGCTCTAACTCAGCACGAATCGTATGGCTGGCAGCTTCTAACTTATTACGCGGCGTCACATAGTGCGACTTTGGATAAATGGTAATACGTGGCACGCTGCGTACCGTCTTACCCGTTAAGGGATCAAACCACGTAATCTTCTCGACTTCGTTATCGAATAAATGCACACGTACGGCTAGCTGCTCAGACTCAGCAGGATAGATATCTAACAGCTCTCCACGCAAGCGATAGGTACCACGGCCAAAATCCAGCTCATTACGCGTGTATTGCATCTCAACCAAACGCTTGATGGTTGCTGTACGATCAATGTTATCGCCCACAACGACATGCAAGAGCATTTTAAGATAGCTCTCTGGATCACCCAAACCATAGATACAAGATACCGAAGCGACAATAATCGCATCACGGCGCTCTAACAAGGCACGCGTGGCTGACAGGCGCATCTGATCAATATGATCGTTAATGGCGCTGTCTTTTTCGATAAAGGTATCACTAGCAGCGACATACGCTTCTGGCTGATAATAATCATAATAGCTGACAAAATATTCGACCGCATTATTAGGGAAGAACGATTTGAACTCACCATATAGTTGAGCGGCTAGCGTTTTGTTGTGCGCCATAATAATGGTCGGACGCTGAGTTTCAGCGATGACCTTCGCCATGGTATAGGTCTTACCAGAACCAGTCACACCTAGTAGCAACTGCTCGTCCATGTCCGAATTGATGCCGTTGACTAGCTTTTTGATGGCTTGCGGCTGGTCGCCTGCTGGCTCAAAGTCAGTAACCATCTCAAAGGCACGGCTTGATATTTGCGTCCCTGACGCATTAACACCACTAATTTCAGCTTCGCCTTGGAGCTGAGTGGCCAATTGATTTAACTGACGCGATGAGCGCGGTTCAGGCATTCGCATAATGGCTTTCTTCTTCTTAAGGTTTATAACAATATGGGGTCTGAGCAGCGGTTTTTAAAGGAGAATAAGGAGTCTTATCCTATAGTCGAAACGCTGTCTCGCTGCCCAAAATATAAGTATATAAAGGTAAGATTTATTAAAAGTTAAGGCCTAATATTAGCGGATAAAACTTACATCGTTATAAAAAATGCACACAGTATTCGATAAATTTACAAAGCTTTTCACGGTTAACAAACTCGTTACACGACCACTCAACAAAGCCTAACACTCAAGGGTTCCAACACTGAGTTAAGCTGCTATTATCGTTCTTGAGTTAACAAGTTGATGACTTTCAAGTATTAATGATCAGTATTAGTGAATGGATAGCTTTATAGCAATTCCTATGATTAGTTTTGAATTGATTGTCATCGAATAGAAGACCAATAAAAATACATTGAACTTTCATTCAATATAATAATTTTAAATAAATGACGGAGTAAAATATGAGAGAACGTTACGCAAGTGGTATTTCAGACGAAACTGCGAAAAAAATGATTGATTTGCTAAACGCTAACCTAGCAAACGTTATCGATTTAACCTTAGATGGTAAACAGTGCCATTGGAATCTACAAGGTACTGGCTTTATCGGTGTGCATCAATTACTAGATGAGACGTCAGATCGTATCCTTGAAGTATCAGATACTATCGCAGAGCGTATTGTAATCCTAGGTGGCCAACCAAACGGTTTAGCAAGTCGAGTAGTAAAAGAGTCTATCCTAGATGACTACCCAACCGACATCACTGAGGTAGATCAGCATGTTCGTGAGCTAACAAGCCGCTACAAGAAAGTAGCCGAGACATTGCGTGAAGCGATTGCTACTGCTGGCGATGCAGGTGATGAAGACACCGCTGACTTATTCACAGAAGCTAGTCGCATTGTCGATAAAGATGCATGGTTCATCGGCGCAAACGCACCAAAGAACTAATAGTATTTAATTCGACTAGTCACTAAGTACTAGAGTTATAAAGTTATAAAAAAAGCCGTCATGATTGACGGCTTTTTTGTGTTTAGCGTTTTGTTAATTTAAAAAGAATACTTAAAAGCATTCAATATGATTCCTCTACCACCTACTTAATCTATTAAACCTTTATATCAAATATTCTCTAAACTTAGGAGCTCAGCGTTAGGTTCAGACAGTGTCAAGATAGCCTCTTGAAAGACTGGATTACCTCTGAATAAATTTTCAATCTCTTCAAACTTCTGTGCGATATGCTCTTCTTTTTGATTGCCTGCGATATCTACTGCCGCCACCATAAATATCTTCTTTGGACCGACCCACTCTAGGTGCAGATAGGACACACTATCGATATCTGGATGATTTAGCAGCTCGCTTAAAACATATTCATGCATACGGTCAGTGACTCTATGCCCGACTAAGAAATCTCGGTTGCGACTGATCAAGAATATGGCGACGACGCCCAGTAGTAGACCGACGATGATAGACCCTAACGCATCCCAATACGGTTCGCCCGTATAAGCATGCATACCCATAGCAGCAGCGGCAATCACCAAACCGATGACCGCTGCTAAATCTTCAAAGAATACACCGCGCAACGTTGGGTTAGACGTATCTACAACATAGCCAAGTGCACTGATATCGAGCGCTTCACCATGCTTTTTGCTTTGTCTGTAAGCCTGAATCAATGAGATTCCTTCGAGCACAAATGCCACTGCCAATACGATAAAGCCAATCGTATAGTTAGCTTCAGACTCAGTAGCGTTCCATTCTTTGATACCGGTATAGATAGAGACAATCGAACCTGCCGTAAATACACCAAAAGCCGCAATCATCGACCAAACATAAGACTCTTTGCCGTAGCCTAACGGATGGCTTTTATCAGCAGGTTTGATGGATTTTTTTTCTGCGACGATGAGCAATGTGCCATTGCCAGCATCTGCCCATGAGTGAGCTGCTTCCGCAATCATAGAGGCTGAGCCTGTCATAAAGGCGGCAACAGTTTTTGCGATAGCGATAACCAGATTGGCCCCGACCGCAATCAACACAGTGATCAGTGAGCCTGAATGCTCATCATTGGTTTCAGGGCTTTGATTAAGGGTATGTTTTAGTTCAGGGTCATTTGAAATTTTAGGATTACCCGCCCCACGCGCGCGAGGTGTTTGCGCTTTAGGAGAGGCTGGTAAATGGCGCTGGGGATTAGCAATAGATGGCTTTAGACTCATGCTAGACTCACTGAGATAACGTATTGATAGTAGAATTTTGCCATAGATGAATGGCTTGAAATCTATATCAGCTTAAAATAAGCGCTCTACAATAACAGTGTCTTTTTAGTGAGTCGTTGTATGAATTATTAATTTAATAAAACTAGATAACTTTATACAATTTTAGATAGCTTTGAATAACTTGGGCTACTTTTCCACCTCGGCATTTTCTTCGTGTTCGCTAAACTGCTTGTTAATTTCTTCGAAGTCGCAACTAGGACGATGCGAGCTTTCCATACGCAGCTTTTTTCGTTCTTTAGCCGCATCGGCACGGCACTGCTGCATCTTGTTTTTGATATCGAGTGGCGGTGCGGAGGTTGGTTTACCATTGTCATCGATAGCCACCATCGTAAAGTAACAGCTATTGGTATGACGGACGGTACGACCACGCACATCTTCTGCTTCGACGCGGATACCTACTTCCATTGAGGTGTTACCAACATAATTGACACTGGCTGCAAAAGTAACCAACTCGCCCACATATATCGGCTCACGGAACATCACCTGATCGACAGACAGTGTCACCACATAGTTACCACTATAGCGACTGGCACAGGCATAAGCGACCTGATCAAGCATCTTCAGCAAATCTCCACCATGCACGTTGCCAATGAAATTCGCCATATCGGGCGTCATAAGTACTGACATATATAGTTCATGGTTTAATGGGGCTTTTTTGGCAGTGGAGCTGGTATTATATTGCGGCATAATATTCCTTAATGGTTTGACACTTATTTATTATGTCTACCATTTATACAGCAGGTCGCCGTCTAGCACAAACAGACCTCTGTCATTAGACAGTCTAAATTGTGTAAATTGGAGCTATTTAAACAGCGTTATATAGGCCAAGATATAAGCATTAGCTTAACCAGTGAAAGCGATACGCAAGCCACGCTACTATGGCGCTAACCGAACCGGTCAAAATACCACCCCATACAAAGTCAACCAACGCTGTATCTAGCGTAAAGCCCTTATACAGTGCCAAATTGGTAAAGTCGTATGTTCCATAAGCCATCAAGCCAATTAACCCGCCGAGTAAGAAGATATGACCAACGGATGCGCCAGCTTTGATTTGCGGATATAGAACCAAAATACAAAGCGCTAATATATAAAACATATAAAACACGCCAGCCGCCATCATGTTCGGCTCATCAGCCAATAGATGCCCGATACGCGACTCATAAAAGGCGCCTTTCATGGTCGTTAGCCAGACAGCATCGATACCCAAAAAGATAACCACAGCGGCGAGATAAATAAAAACGTAACCCATGATATTACCTCTTATAAAATGAATAGAAACGGATAAAAGTTATAATGTCAGTCTTGGTTGAACGAAATCTAAAAATGCCAGAATACGTGAAGATACGGCACTGTTTTTGTAATATACCGCCTGTATGGCTTCACGGTTGTTTGGTCTGACTATCGCCTCAGGCAACACCTCAACCAATCGTCCAGATTCTAAATCTTCACCAATCATAAAGTGTGACAATAAAGCAATACCTTGATGATTCAAACATAGCTGACGTAAGGTCTCGCCGCTACTGGCTGTCATGTGAAAATTGAGCTTCACTGGTGTTCTTAACGGCCAACTGTTTAGCTTTGACGCATAGTTAAAGCCAATTAATTTATGAGTGCTTAAATCATCAACATTCAAATTATCAATATGAGTCACTTCATTATGCTGGTGTAAGTATTCAGGACTGGCTACTAGCCGCAGCTTACTTTTACCTAATAGACGTGCATGCAAATTTGAGTCTTTTAAGTCGCCAATTCTGATAGCTAGATCCGTCTTATGCTCAAGCAAATCAATAATATTGTCATGCGAGGTAAGGTCGAGAGTGATATGTGGATACTGCGCCACAAAATCACCAACCAAAGGCGTCAGTTGATGAAAGACAAACGGGCTCGCGGCGTCAATCCGTAAATGCCCACTCGGCGCTTGTTTTAACAGCTTAATCGCTTCTTCACCGGTATATAACGTATTTAAACTCTCACGCGCATATCTTATAAAGACATGCCCTTCCTCCGTCAGCTCCAAGCGCCGTGTCGTTCTATTTAGCAGCGTGCATTGCAGCGTGTCTTCGAGTCTGGACACCGCACGAGATACTTTGGCAACCTGCTGATTCAGTAAGTTGGCAGCGCCAGTAAAGCTACCCGTGTCTACTACCGTCAAAAATATCTCTATGTCTTCTGTTTTAGCATGTCCCATCATCATGATTACCTTTACAAAATCGACAAAGGTATTTTGTCATTTGTGCTGTTTTTTGCAAACTATAAATCCGTCAAACTACGCGCATCATTTAATTATTAGGATGTCGTTATGCCACTCGCTTTATGGGCGCTTACTCTAAGCGCATTTGCAATTGGGACAACCGAATTTGTCATCGTTGGTCTGGTACCAACTATT
The DNA here is from genome assembly GCF_050267985.1 of Psychrobacter sp. NPDC078929. Classification (NCBI taxonomy): domain Bacteria; kingdom Pseudomonadati; phylum Pseudomonadota; class Gammaproteobacteria; order Moraxellales; family Moraxellaceae; genus Psychrobacter; species Psychrobacter sp. NPDC078929. The sequence continues at coordinate 107,670 of NZ_JBNNFX010000001.1, forward strand.
GCCGCAGATCTAGGCGTGAGCTTACCTTCAGCAGGGTTACTCGTTAGCCTATATGCTGTCGGTGTTGCCATCGGTGCCCCTATACTTACCGCACTCACTGGCCGCTGGAACCGTAAAATCGTACTGATGAGCTTAATGGGTCTGTTTGTCGTCGGTAACTTGCTGGCTTGGCAAGCACCCAGTTATGAAACCTTAATACTTGCCCGTATCTTGACCGGTCTGGCACATGGTGTGTTTTTCTCTATTGGTTCCATGATTGCTACTAGCCTTGTTAGTAAAGAGAAAGAAGCCAGCGCAATTGCCATTATGTTTACTGGGCTTACTGTAGCGCTCGTCACTGGCGTACCTTTAGGTACATGGATTGGACAGCATTTCGGTTGGCGCGCTACGTTTTTGGTCGTCTCAGTACTGGGTTTAATTGCTTTAATTGGTAGCGCAATATTAGTACCAAAAAACCTAAAAAAATCTATCCCTGCAACGTTCAAAGAGCAATTACAAGTCATTGTAAAACCACAGTTACTGCTGGTTTATCTCATGACGATCCTTGGTTATGGCGGTACGTTTACGGCATTTACCTACCTAGCACCTATCTTAGAGCAGCAGACCAAATTTGCGCCATCAGCCATCGGTCTCATCATGCTCGTATATGGCGTGTCCGTTGCTATCGGTAATATCTGGGGCGGAAAACTTGCAGATAAACGCGGCCCTATTAGTGCGCTTAGCATTATATTCAGCGCCTTAAGTGTCATTCTTTTACTGTTCACCTTTACTATGCAGTCCAAGATTGCCGCAGTGCTGACTATTTTGGTATGGGGTGCTTTTGCCTTTGGTAATGTACCAGGTCTACAAATCTATGTGGTTAAGCAAGCTGAAAAATATACGCCAAATGCCGTCGATGTCGCTTCTGGATTGAATATTGCTGCATTTAATATCGGTATTGCACTGGGCTCAATCATCGGTGGTAGCGTGGTTGAAAATATGTCATTGCAAGACACAGCTTGGATCGGCGCTGTTATCTCTTTAATGGCACTAGCGGTCACACGCTATTCAGGTCTACGTGATAAGCGTGCCCTGCAAGCATCGTAGAACCTTTCGATGTACAACCTCTCAACATATGGGTCCCAAACTGTTTGTGCAGTATGAGACCCTATGAATGTCATGAACAAACCATATCTATATGATCAGACTTATACTGACGCGGTGTCTGTTCTATCTTCACTAAATGTCTCATCGTTCAAAACCGTTTCATGATTTAAGACGGCAGATGGCAAATCGGAAAAATGTAGCGTGTCGATGTTGTTAGGCTTCACCGCAGTGACTTGTACCACACCGATCGTGCGCTCCAAAAAGCCACCTTCGCAATAGCAAAAGTAAAACTCCCACAGGCGGATAAAGGCATCGTCATAGCCAAGCGCTTGAATCTCTGCACGCTGGGCCATAAACGCAGCACGCCAGTCACGCAGCGTATACGCATAATCAAAGCCATAATCATGCAATTGTTTGACAACCATATCAGTCTGTTCAGTGAATTGGGTCGTCAGCTCTTGGTTTGAAAGCAGGCAACCACCTGGGAAAATATGCGTTTGGATAAAATCAACCGAGTCGATATAGTCTTGATAATTTTGATCATTAAAAGTGATGGCCTGCAATACCATAAGACCTGTTGGCTTGAGCAAGCTATTACACTTGGCAAAGAAAGTCGGTAAATACTCATGCCCCACCGCTTCAATCATCTCGATACTGACTAGCTTGTCATATTGACCTGTCAGCTCGCGGTAGTCTTGTTTGAGCAGTGTGATTTTGTCAGACAGACCTGCTGCCTCGACTCGTCGCTGTGCTTCATCATACTGGGCATCAGAGATAGTCGTGGTGGTCACATGGCAGCCGTAATGCTTGGCTGCAAAGATAGCAAAGCCACCCCACCCTGTACCGATTTCGATCACATTATCATCAGCACTAAGCTGTAAACGTTGACATATAAGCGATAGTTTATGCTGCTGAGCATCGCTAAGCGTCACGTCAGGTGTAGGATAAACTGCTGATGAGTACATCATCGTATCGTCCAAAAACCGCTCATACATGTCATTACCCAAATCATAATGCGCTAGGATATTGGATTTGGAGCCAGATTTGTCATTGCTACGAAGCTGATGCTTCGCTTTTTCAAATGCTTTACTAATACCAGCAAAACGATTTTCTAGTTTATTGAGCACTGCTAAGTTACGAGCCGCCAAACGAATCAAACCTGTTAGATCATCCGCATCCCATTCACCATTGATATAACTGTCTGCTAGCGCGATAGAGCCACCAAGTAATAGCTGACGATAGACAGCGCTATCATGAATCTGTAGCGTCACATGTAGCGAATGGCGACCAACCGCCGAGCTACTAGCATCGTTAGTAGCTACTTTACCAAAACTTCTTGTCTTAGGTTCCTGCTCGTCAAACGTTTCAATCAGCGTGAGGCTACCAAACTGAACATGCTGTAACGCACGAAATATAAGCTTTCTAGCTAAGTTGTTCACACTATTGCTGACTGGCTGTAGTACAGCACTTTCATTAACTACTTTGCTCACACGAGCAGTTAACTTCTCTAGTTTTGTGACTGGTGCTCGATCGGTCGGTCGTGCTGGCATCGTGTATTTATCCTTGTTTAAATGCTTTATTTTTTAGTGGTTCATTTTCAGTCATACACTGACAAGATTTTTAATGTTCAAAAATTGCTAGAACTATAAGACATTTTTTGCGCTCGATACTGCTAGCTGCTTTCCTTTTGTCTACTTTTCTGATGGCCGCTTTTCTGTTGACTGTCGGCCAACTTTTCATCGTAGTTGATATATGGCACTTTTTTTATCGCATAGAGCTTAAACGCATGCCAATAAATACGTGTTAAGGACGTTATATTCATCAGAGGATTTTTTCGCAAGCTATGACGAACAGCCTCTTCTGTCATCGGTACGCCTGATATCTTTATACCAGTTTTTAGCACTTCACCGCGCTCATCACTGATATTGATAGCAATACGAACTTGTAATCCAGCGTTAGGTTGATCGTCTGTCTTTGTACGTTTTACCGTTACCTGCCAGCGGTACAGCTGATCGATAGGGTTAAAAGGTGATACGTGAAAATCCTTGTCATGACAGAACTCAGTATCCTCTCCTTCTAATAGAAACCCGTAATAATGACGCTTGTCCCAAGGCGTATTAGACACTTCAGCCAGCAGATGAGTTGGCGTCTGCTGCGCATCAAACCCCAAGTAAAAATTAACTGGGCTAAAGTACATGCCCGCATTACGGCAGACAAGCAGTCCCAACATATCGCCTTCAGGCGCGCTTCCTGCATGTTTTTCAAATGCTCGGCTTAGGCGTTTTTCTAGTGCTTGAACAGACTGTCCATTACTATCAGGTTTTCTATCATCGCTTAGGCTATTATTACTCTGTAGATTAATATGCTGTAAATAGTCATCAGGACAGAATTGTTGTAGCGCCTTTTTCTTTGCTGAAAATAGAGGTAGACCTTTCGCTAGCAGCTTTTTCGGCAATATTTTACGTAATGGTAATTTTTCTAAAAACTTACTCTCATCAAATGCTGCCGTACTAATTTCAGGAAGTTCTTGCCCTGCCGCCAGTGCACTAATATTGACGCCCCAATAGCGATAAGAGTAAACGAATTTATTCACACTAGGTAGCAACCGACTGTGCCATGTCGTACCCTCAAACAGCTGATGCGGCAATGCAGTGGTATCATAAGAATACTCATGACTTGGCATAGCATTGGTATCTTGAGCGAACGTGGTCATAAATAGTCTCTTGGGTAACGGCGTACTTTTTATATGGCGAATATTTCAAAATACTTAGAATACATAACGGCATTAATCCTCATATTATTTGGTTTTACGGCGACCGAATAAGCCACGTTTCTTATATTGGCTCGTATCAGCAGTTGAACTCTGCAAACGATTAGCATACTCGACCAGCTCCTGATTGGTCGTCGCTATGGTGACTTCGCGCTTGTTCAGTTTACGTAATTTGGTATCCCCTTTTATAGGTAGATCTTTATAACGAAACGGCGTATGCGCACTATCAACATCAGGTAAATGAGCTGGGTCAACCTCGTCTTTTATATCAATATCAAGACCAAGCGCCTGACAGACACGTAATCCACTGCGTACGCCATCTTCATGAAAGCCATTAAACCAATAAGCCCCGCAGAAATGCGTGTGCAAACCGTTACCAGAGATACTCGACCATTTAGTCTGCGCATCAATCATCGCAAGATCGAACACTGGATGACTGTAATCAATGCTCTTAATTATCTGCTTATCATCGACGCTTTTATTGTCTACAGCTGGATTTAGGGTTACCAAATAATTGTGTTTTTTGGTCAAGCGTTGCAGGATATTCATGTGATAAGTCAGCACTGGCTTTGCAGGTATCTGTGCGTTTCCAGACGCTTGCTCATCCTTAGCATTGCCTGAAACTGTTTCATCTATTAAGTAATTCCAGCTTGCCCATGCCAGTGGTTTTTTAGGTAAAACACTGGTATCGGTGTGCAGTACAGCCGTGTTTTTGGTAAAGCGGAAATGACCTAATACTTCAGATTCATCGGTGCTCGCATCCTTTAATATCTTTAGTGCGGTATCTGCATGACAAGCAAAAATAACCTCGTCGAATACAAGTTTTTCTCTACGGTTGTCAGCGTTACCTTTATCCTGCACTGTCAAAGCATTCTGTACTGTCAAAGTTACTTGCTCACCATCACGAACTACAGACTGTACTGGGCTATTGACCCGTATCTTGCCACCCGCTTTGATAAAGCGTGGAATCAATTTATTGACGTACTGTTTTGAACCGCCTTTTATCGTAAACCACTGCGGACGATTGACCACATCCAGCAACCCGTGGTTGTCAAAGAACTGTGCAAAAAACACCAAAGGAAATTCTTGTACTTCATCTAGACTGGTTGACCAAATAGCCGAGACCATTGGCAGTAGATAGTTATCGGTAAATAGCTGACCGTATTTTTTTTGTGCCAAATAACCGCCAAGCGTTTGCTCTGCGTAGCTACTGACATCTTGTCCTTGAGAACGCGCACTATCGTAATCTTGGCGTAGCTGTTTGATATGCTTATTAAACTGCAGAATATCTTTGATAAACTGCCAGAATTTTGGATTGAGTACATTCTTGCGCTGTGATAATAAAGTGTTGAGCGTATGACCGTTGTATTCAAAATGACGTGCAGTATTCTTGACAGAAAAGCTCATATCCGTTGCCTGAAATGGCACCTGCAACTCATGAAGCAAACGAAAAAAGTTCGGGTATGTGCGCTCGTTAAAAACAATAAATCCTGTATCTATCGCACTACTCTCTACATTGCTACTCTTTGCTTTTTTACCGTCTTGTAGTGCCACGTCAATCGTATTTACATGCCCGCCGATATAATCATTGGCTTCAAATACCGTCACATCATGTTGCGTACCTAAATAATGGGCGCATGTCAGTCCTGACACACCTGAGCCGATGATAGCAATACGTTTTGGGGTAGTCTGATGGTCAGAATCTGTTGCAGCATTGGTAGCATTTTTTTGGTTACTTGCACGCTTGAAACGAGTAAACGGCATAAAAGCATTCCCTTCTGTGTTTTTCTGTCGATATGATGGCTAAGAGTTCTATTAATGGTAGATTATTTTTTATTAAGTTTTTCGCTAACTTGCTGCCAGACCAAATCAGGCAACGTACCCAATGCTTTTAAAGGCATGGTTAGTTTTTTTGGGAATTCAATCACGTCATGCCCACTTTCGATACCGTCACGTATGGCTTGACTGGCCTGCGCTGGCGTCTGGATAAATGGCATCGGAAAGTCATTCTGTTTGGTCATCGGTGTCTCAACAAAACCAGGTACGACTAAGCTGACTGACACATCATGCGGAGCAAGGCTAATCTGTAGTGTCTTCATTAGATAATGGATAGCAGCTTTTGAGCTACCATAGGCCTCAGCACGCGCAAAAGGCACATAAGCAGACGCTGAACCGATACCGACCAAGCGACCTTTAGACGCAATTAGCTTTGGCAGCACTCCTTCGATCGCATGCGACAACGTACCCATATTTACCGACATGACTTTCATAAACACACCGCTATCAAAGTTCGGCATATCTAAGTACTCGCACATACCAGCGCCGCAAATCGCTAAATCAACATTGTCGATTTTTTCAAAAGCTTCGATGACTTTTTCTCGTTCCATTAGGTCTAAATCAATCGTTTCTGCACCTAACGCCTGAAGTTCAGCCAACGCTTCGTCGTCACGGCCAACTACATATACATGATGATCTGCTAGCAGATAGTCTTTTGCCAACTGCTTACCAATGCCTGACGTCGCCCCAGTAATGAGAATATGTAATTTTTCAGTAGAATCTGTCATCGTAAATATCCTTTTTGAGTATTCTTATCTTTTTAAGTATTTTCATAATATGGCATTAATGCTCTTAAACTGTTTGCTGAATGAAAGCTTAAATCTTTGATAACAGCTAGCTATTATCATTATTCTTCGCAGATATCATTGGGCGCATTTCATTAAGCTATAGGCCATTTTATTTAACAAATCTAAATAATTGTAGTGGTCAGCTATAGGTTTATTGTTGTGTCTTCGCAATCATATGGGCTTAAGCTTAAGCTCAGCGTGTTATTTGTCATTTCCACAAGTACCCTGCTATCACAAGCAACAACACAATATTCTGTTACTAGCGTCATAAGACAGCTCAATATCAGCATGCTACAATGCAAAAATTAGCAATCGCGTCGTTTGCCGAAGCATCATCACCATCGTCTATAGTCGAATGACCGCCGTATCACGGTAAGATAACGCTATCTTTTTTAAAACTATCTGACATCTTGTCCTGATAGCAATGAAAACGTTATATAATTAATATCAGATTTTCACCAACCCCACCCTCATATAAAAAAGGATCTCTCATGAGCGAGTTGCAACTGTCTGACCGCGTCAACAACATCCAACCATCACCTACGCTAGCGATTACCAATAAAGCCAAAGAGCTAAAAGCAGCTGGTAAAGATATTATCGGTTTGGGCGCTGGTGAACCTGATTTTGATACCCCTGAACACATCAAAAAAGCAGCAATCGATGCAATCAATGATGGCTTTACTAAATATACGGCTGTCGATGGTACGCCAGAGCTAAAAACAGCCATCATCGAGAAATTCAAGCGCGACAACGACATCAGCTATGAGCCAAATGAAATATTAGTATCGGTCGGCGGTAAGCAGTCTTTCTTTAACCTTGCTCAAGCATTTATCAATCCTGGCGACGAAGTCATCATACCAGCACCATATTGGGTCAGCTATCCTGACATGGTTATCATTGCAGAAGGCGTGCCAGTCATCGTCAAATGCCCAGCTGAACAAGATTTCAAAATTACTCCTGAGCAGCTAGAAGAAGCAATCACTGACAAGACTAAATTGTTGGTATTAAATAGCCCATCGAATCCAACGGGTATGATTTATACATTAGATGAGCTAAAGGCCATCGCTGAAGTATTAAAAAAGCATCCACAAGTTTATGTAGCTTCAGACGATATGTACGAGCACATCCGCTGGACAGGCGATAAGTTCTACAATATCTTAAACGCAGCACCTGAGCTAAAAGATCGTGCCATCATCTTGAACGGTGTGTCTAAAGCGTATGCGATGACAGGCTGGCGTATCGGTTATGCGGGTGGCCCTGCTAAGCTAATCGGCGCGATGAAAAAGGTACAGTCACAGTCTACTTCATGCCCAACATCAATCAGCCAAGTGGCAGCGGAAGTCGCTATCAGTGGTGATCAGAGCGTACTAGAGCCGATGGTAGCCGCTTTTGAGAAGCGCTGTGACCTAGTCGTAGATGGTCTAAATGCCATTAAAGGTATTACTTGCTTGCGTCCTGATGGCGCATTTTATGTGTATCCAAATATCGTACCGCTAATCAAAGCGGCGGGCCTGTCATCATGTACTGAATTCTCAGCATGGTTATTGGACAAAGTAGGCGTGGCAGTTGTACCTGGCGATGCGTTCGGTCTTGGCGGCTATATGCGTATCTCGTACGCTACTGATGAGGCAACATTGAAAGATGCACTATCGCGTATCGAAAAAGCAGTGGCTGACTTAGACGTTGCTGAATAAATTTTAAATAGCAACGAGTCTTACCGCTGTTCATTAAAAAGACACCCTATACATTCTATAGGGCGTCTTTTTGTGCGAGAGTCTTAGGCATAACTAGGAAAAACACGCTATCTCATCATTAAAATGATAATTTTTACTAATTATGCAAAAAAAGGCTTGACGTATTTTTTAACTTTGCTAGAATACGCCCCACTTAGCAAGAACTCGTTAGAGACTTCTAAGGCTCGTTGTAAGCGATTAGTTACTTACAGCCTATTCTCCAATAGCTCAGTTGGTAGAGCAACGGACTGTTAATCCGTGTGTCCCTGGTTCGAGCCCAGGTTGGAGAGCCACATTTTAGTAGTAAATTTTTTGAATTATGATTAATTCAATTATGGCATTTGCCAAAACCCTCATCACTTTGATGGGGGTTTTTTTATGTGTCTCATTTAATATGCTTTATTACCGTTGCCATTTTGATAAACGCTAATAACTACTTTGTTTCATACTTGATAGTGACAATGATATTTAAAAATAAATATCATTGTCACGATAGGATATTACTGTAGTAAGTTTTTCATCAGTTAACTTGGCAACAGTGGCAACCAGAACACCAAGGCTAACAAGGTCACTAACAACACTGGCGGTGTAATCACTAATCCAATCTTAATATACTGTCCCCAACTGATTTTGTAATCCTTCTCTGCCAACACATGCAGCCATAAAAGGGTTGCAAGACTACCAATCGGCGTAAACTTAGGTCCTAAATCATTACCAATGACATTGGCATAAATCATCAGCTCTCGCGTTGCAGCAGGCACTTGTGCTTGATCAATAGCAAGCGCGCCGACTAGGGTTGCTGGCATATTATTCATAACAGAAGCGACTATAGCGGACAAAAAACCAGTTCCAACCGTAGCAATGACTGCGCCTTGTTGACCCAACCAGTTAAGTACTTGCGCGCCATAGGCGGTAAGACCTGCATTACCCAGACCGTATACCACTAGATACATACCGATTGAAAATAGTACGATTTGCCAAGGCGCCTTGCGTACCACATCGCTCACCGAGACCACCGCACCACGCCCGCCTTGCCATATACGACCAGCGATTGCCATTAACGCGACAGCAGCGATGCCCGTGACCAATGAAATAGGTAGCCCCAACGGCTCAGTCTCAAAATAGGCGACCAGTAGCAAGCCTAATAGTGGAAAAGCAGCTCGGAATACCAATGGATCGGTAATAGCAGACTCTGGAGCGCTGAGCTCGCTAGTCGAGTAGGTTTTTGGAATATGACGTGCATAGACAATCCACAATACCAGTAGCGTCGCTAATACAGACACGATATTGACTGGTACCATCACCGCCGCATAACGACCGAAACCAATAGCAAAATAATTGGCACTGACGATATTGACTAAATTTGAGGTGACCAATGGCAGACTTGCCGTATCAGCGATAAAACCAGTCGCTATGATAAATGCTAACGCTGATGGTGGCGAAAATTTCAGACGTAGCAAGATAGCGATGACGATCGGGGTCAGTAGTAGCGCAGCACCATCATTGGCAAAAAAGGCAGAAATAAAAGCGCCGAGCACGACAATCATCGGAAATAATAAGCGCCCTTGTCCATTGCCAAGGCGTGCCACGTGCAATGCTGCCCAGCCAAAAAACCCTGCCCTATCTAAGATAAGCGAGATGATAATCAGCGCCACAAAAGTAAAGGTCGCATCCCAGACAATATCCCAGACAATACCCACATCTGATAACTGCACGACGCCAAGCGCTAACGCGACTAACGCACCACCCATGGCGCTCCAACCGATGCCCAATCCTTTAGGTTGCCAGATAACTAAGACTAAAGTGACCACAAAAATAGCAAATGCAAGCATTGTACAACCTTACTTAAGCTGATTTTATTCAGCCGATTTAATATAGGGAATTAGATCGATTAGGGGGTTAGATCGATTTTTGATTGACGCGGCTCGATAGTTCTTCAGCACTCTCAACGCGTTCTGAATAACGATCAGTAAGATAATCTGAACGTCCGCGTGTGAGCCAAGTAAACTTCACTAGCTCCTCACAGACATCAACAAGGCGCAGATATAATGGAGACATATCCATGCGATTGTCGTCGTTGAACTCTAAGAATGCTTTGGGGATCGAGGATTGGTTGGGGATAGTGATCATCCGCATCCAGCGCCCGAGAATACGCATTTGATTAACCGTATTAAAGCTCTGACTACCGCCGCTGACTTGCATCAGTGCTAGTGTTTTACCTTGAGTTGGACGTACGCCACCTAGTGACAGCGGTATCCAGTCGATTTGCGCTTTCATAATACTGGTGATACTACCGTGACGCTCTGGACTCACCCACAGCATGCCTTCTGACCACTGCGCCAGCTCCCGCAATTCTTGCACTTTGGGATGGTCTGCGTCTACATCGTCAGGCAATGGCAAGCCGGATGGATCAAACATTTTTACTTCACAACCATACCAACGTAGCAACCTGCTCGACTCTTCAGCGGCCAATCTAGAAAACGAGCGCGCGCGGACAGAGCCGTATAGCACTAGTATTCTAGGCGGGTGACGTGAGTCATTCGGTGCAACCAAAGACTCAATGTCGATAGGTTGAAGATTATCTATATCAATATTGGGCAAATCGTCTAAGCTAAATTTTGGCGAAACAGTAGATTCGGCTTCCAATGCTTGGTCAACCTCAGTGTTTATCATGAGTAATAACCTCGCCGTCTTCTTTTGTAAAGCTACTTACTGGATTGGCTAGCAATTCAAACACGCGCTCTGAAGGACGACATAGAGCAGCGCCTTTATCAGTCACTACGATAGGACGGTTGATTAAAATAGGATGCGCAATCATGGCATCGATAATTTGATCGTCAGACAACTCAGGATTATCTAAACCAAGCTCATCATTGATAGCTTCTTTGCTTCTTAATAGCTCTCTAGGCGAAATCTGCATTTGTGCCAACAGCTCCACTAAACGGTCGCGGGTTGGTGTATTTTTCAGATATTCCACCACTTCTGGCTCTTCACCTGATGCTTTAATAATAGCAAGTGTGTTGCGAGATGTACCGCATTTAGGATTATGAAAAATTAATGGCTTCATAGTTTTTACACCTATTTTATGTATTTATTGAATTGATAATTGGTTTAATCATTACCTTGCTCAGCAGACTCATTTACTCTGCAGCCACTCAAACTATCCATGAGTGACGCACATAATTCTGGATGTCCCGCACAGCAATCTTGCAACAGAAACTGGATGACGTTATCCATATGTGATAGCGAAGCACGATAGATAATCTGTCGGCTATGACGCTGTGAGACCACCCACCCTGCTCGTGCCAACACCGATAAGTGGGTTGACATTGTGTTATGAGGAACAGAGAGCTGACGGGCTATTTCGCCCGCAGGTAGGCCTTCAGGCTCGTGGCTGACGAGCAGCTTAAAAGCCTTTAAACGAGTATCTTGAGAGAGCGCAGCAAAGCTTGCAATAGCATTAGTTATTTCCATATGTCCAATAATACAGACATATGGAAATAATTCAATGTTTTACAGATATTTTTATTCTAAAAGAAATATATCTGTGCAATTAAACTATATATATCAACAAGTAAAAGCGATTAACTAAATAGCGAAAATAATGCTTGTTTAACCTTTTAAACCTAAAATCCTCTACGTTTGGCCTATGTAAATAACAAGTTTAATATATGTTATTGTATATTGATGACACTTATAAGTTCATGCTAGATTGAATACAAGTTTATGCACAGTAAAACTAAATTTGGCTGGTAGCTCTCGCTCTGTACTGCCAATAAACCTGATTAAAATAACTATTATGATTAAAACAACAATAAGGAAATGACCATGCTACTAGAGAAAATTAAGACACCTGGACTTTCGCACTTATCTTACTTGGTAAGCTCTGGTGGTCAAGCAGCGGTAATTGACCCACGTCGTGACTGTGCGATATATGTAGAAAAATCGCGTGCAGCAGGACTTGAGATTACTCATATTTTTGAGACACATCGTAATGAGGATTTGGTTTCTGGCGCACCTATCTTGGCTGCAATGACAGGAGCGACAGTTTTACATGGCCCTAATCCAGAACAACCTGTTGTCTATGCTGAGACAGTACGTAATGGTGACTGCTTTTCAGTTGGTCAATTAGAAATTCGTGTCTTAGAAACGCCTGGTCATACCGATGATCACCTTGCTTATGCGCTGTTTGACACAGCGTACCCAGATAAGGCGGTTGGCGTTTTTACTGGGGATGCGCTCTTTGTAGGTGATGTCGGTCGTACTGACTTTTATCCTGATCGTCGTAGAGAAGTTGCAGGTCTACTTTATGACTCATTACAAGACATTTTAGCGCTTGGTGATCAGGCGATTATTTATCCAGCTCATGGTGCTGGCTCCGTCTGTGGTTCAGGCATGGCGGAGCGTGAGTTTTCTACCGTCGGTCACGAAAGAATGAACAACCCACGTTTACAGATTACCAATCGTGAGGCGTTCATTGATTTCAAGACTAGCGAAAACCATTATCAGCCACCCTACTTCAGATTGATGGAGCGCCTCAACATGGAAGGTGGTGAAGCACCTCCAGTGGTTATGCGTCCGCGTAACCTTTCACTCAAACAGCTGCATGACTGCGATGCTGATCATCTCATCGATATTCGTGAACCTATGGCATATGCGTCAGGACACCTACCCGGTTCTATGAGCTTACCTGTCAACATGCTACCTGCGTTTGCTGGATGGTTTATTGAAGAAGGACAAAGCTTGGCACTGATTGCCTCTGATGAAAAGCAACTTGCGACTGCGATGGAGCATCTGGTACGTATTGCTTTTGATAATGTTATAGGTGGCTATGTGGGTGTCGTCCCTGCTGCTGTCAAAGGTGAGCAGGTGCAGCAAACCCCTATGATCGATACAACCGAGGTAGAGAGTCGTCTTAATAATGCTCAGAACTGGACATTGCTCGATGTACGCGATATCGATGAGAGGAATACTAGTGCGATTGAAGGCTCACAGCATATCTATGTTGGACACCTGAACGAGCGTTGGCATGAGCTTGACCAAAGTCGCCACTATACATTGATGTGTGCCAGTGGTGCTCGGGCAACAATAGCAGCAGGATGGCTCGCTAGTCGAGGTTTTGAGCACATTGATATCTATCTAGGGTCGATGGGCGCATGACAAGCAACGCATGAGTAAGTCTTTACCCGTAGCTAAAATCTACAATGAGCTAAACGCGTCTCAAGTTTTAAACAGAGGCATTTTAATGTACTGTAACTAAGACATGCTATACTTAAAATAAGTACAACGACCCTTCTTTTATTCAATATAGGACTGACATAAAAGAAGGGTCGTCGTTTTAGCTGACTTTTAAGTGATATGACTTGAGTAAATATAAATCATAGTTCTAGATTCTAACTCTTACTGTACTTCCTTACCTGACTTATCACTCATAAAATATAGATACATAAAAAACAGACACAAAAAAACCTCAAACAATCTAATGTTTGAGGCGAAACTTGCCTAAACCCAAAGGTTTAAATTCGTTTTAAATATGGCGCAGCGGACGGGACTCGAACCCGCGACCCCCGGCGTGACAGGCCGGTATTCTAACCAACTGAACTACCGCTGCTTAGGTCTCTTAGCTTGTTTAGCCACTTGCTAAGAAGTGGTGGGTGATGACGGATTCGAACCGCCGACATTCTGCGTGTAAGGCAGACGCTCTACCAACTGAGCTAATCACCCTTCGAACAATTGCTATGCAATTTATTCAACATCAACTGAGCTCTTAAGTTTGTCACTAAGCTCTGCTGCTGTGGGTGTGTATTATATAGATTTACTGTTGGGTGTCAAACAGTATTTACGACTTTTTTAGATATTTTTTCTATCTTTATTAAAATATCTAGCAAGCATTTGTTTTTATTGGCTTTATATTTTCATACAAACCCAATGTTTTTTAGGTTTAGTGCTTATTTGTTAGCCAGTGCTTGCTCGATGTCGTTTTTAATGGCTTCTGGCTTGGTCGTTGGTGCATAACGGTCAACAACTTGGCCTTTACTATCGACTAGGAACTTGGTGAAATTCCACTTGATACCATCTGTTAGCACGCCACCCTTTTGTTCTTTTAGCCATTCATAGATAGGATGAGCATTTGCGCCATTGACATCAGTCTTTGCCATCATTGGAAAACTGACACCATAGTTTTTTTGACAGAATGCACCAATCTCGTCATTGCTGCCTGGATCTTGGCTACCAAATTGATTACAAGGAAAACCGATAACTACCAGCCCTTGATCTTTATACTGTTGATATAACGACTCTAAGCCTTCGAACTGCGGCGTAAATCCACATTTGCTTGCGGTATTGACGATTAATAATACTTTATCTTGGTAATCTGAAAATGCTTGCGAGTTACCATCCATGCGCTCAGCCGTAAAATCATAAATTGTGCTCATCATTTATCCTTAAATTGAGGTTTTTATTGTTTTGGGTGTTTATGCACTACTTCTTTTTCTATCATACACATAATAAAACTATTGAAAAGGAAGCACCGTGCACTTCCCTTTCACGTTTCTAATACTACTTAGCCTACTTACTTCTCAGACTTATCTAAATCGATAGATACTGAGTTGATGCAATAGCGCATGCCTGTTGTCTCAGTAGGGCCATCAGGGAATACATGACCCAAATGTGCGCCGCAGTTGCTGCAAGTGACTTCGGTGCGAGTCATGCCTAGCGAGTTATCGACGTGCTCTTCAATCGCGCTGTTATCGATACCTTGATCAAAGCTTGGCCAGCCACAGCTCGCATCAAATTTATTGCTTGAGTCAAATAAGCTTGCACCGCAGCCTTTACAACGGTAAACGCCATCATCAGTCGCATCATTATATACACCTGTAAATGGGCGTTCAGTGCCCTTCTCACGCATAATATGATACTCATCAGCGGTTAAACGCTCTTTCCAGTCAGCTTCAGTCAACTGGCTGATCTCTTCTTTGCTTAGTTGATTGTCTTGCATAATTTATCCTTATTCGAGTATTTATTATCTAATCTCGGTAACTATTTTATCGCCATATGATTATGAGAACGACGTGCTCTATCTGTTGGTTATCAGCACACTATTCAAGGCATATATAAGAAAAGCACTCTTTATATTGGGAGATAGACAGCATGATTGAAGAGATTGACTGAGTTAAATATACCAAATTAATTTTAGATAATGATGGGTAAAGATGTAATTTTGATACCTATACATTTTATAGTCTACTTAAGAGATTTAGAGCCATACAAATATAAGCCAAGTATTAATTGCAAGATATACTTGCAAACACTGATAGAACTGATTGTAAAATCATTTGCAAATTAACTATCAATGCAATAATATCTTGCATTAGTGCTTAACTAAAATGTTTAATATATCTCTACTCTGAATAATTACTGATTAACAAAGGCTCATATAACAATGTCTGACGACAATGGCAAAGGTACGCAAGCGGAACGACTGGTACAGTTGCGCCGTGACAAAGGATTTACTGCTGAGCAGCTAGCGCAAGCCATGACAGCCGCTGGTGCAAAAGTGAGCCGTGGTGCTATCTCAAACTGGGAGCGCGGTACCAATGGCATTGTCTCATCTAAGCTGCCTACACTTGCGCGTATTTTGGGCTGTAGTGAAGGATATCTGTTGCGCGGCGACCTCAACAATGAAGCTATTGATGCAGACGAGTCGACATCATCTGTAGAGCGCAGTGAACATCAAAAGATAGATACGATTTCTCACACCCAGTCAGACATTAAAATAACTGATGCTCAATCGACGACACCTTATTCCGCTAGTAAAAAATCAAAAACCAATTCGACAACCAACCCGAAAAACGGTCATGCTATGAACACCATAAAAAAATCTGATAAATTACAAAACGTTTGCTATGACATTCGTGGTCCTCTATTGCAGACTGCGAATAAGATGGAAGCAGAAGGCAAACGCATATTAAAACTAAACGTAGGCAATCCAGCACCTTTTGGTTTAGAAGCCCCGCATGAGATTTTGCGTGATGTCGCTATGAACTTATCTGAGGCAACTGGCTATTCAGACTCGCAAGGGATTTTCTCAGCGCGCAAAGCCATTTTGCAATATTATCAATCAAAGGGATTGCTGTCGGCCGTTGACGTACGTGACGTATATTTGGGCAATGGGGTTTCTGAGCTTATTGTCATGACCATGCAGGCGTTGATGAATGACGGTGATGAAGTCCTAATTCCAATGCCAGACTACCCGCTTTGGACTGCTGCTGCTAATCTCGCTGGCGGTACTGCGGTGCACTATCGCTGCAATGAAGAAGACAACTGGCACCCTGATATTGAAGATATTAAGTCTAAAATTACGAGCAAAACGAAAGGTATCGTAGTTATTAACCCGAATAACCCAACAGGTTCACTTTATAGTGATGAGCTATTAAAGCAAATCATCGAAGTTGCTAAAGAGCATGATTTAATCATCATGGCTGATGAAATTTACGACCGTATTCTCTATGACGATAATGTACATACGCCGATGGGCACCTTAACTGACGACGTGCTAGTACTCTCTTACAATGGCTTGTCGAAGTCGCATCGTATTGCAGGTTTTCGCTCAGGTTGGATGATGGTATCAGGCCGCAAACAGCACGCAGCTGACTTTATTGAAGGCTTAGATATGCTAGCATCCATGCGCCTTTGTTCTAACGTGCAGGGACAGTATGCCATTCAAACAGCGATGGGTGGGCATCAGAGCATGCAAGACCTGACTTCTGAAAAGGGTCGCCTATATAAGCAACGTGAAATGGCAGTCTCACGTCTTAATGCTATCAAAGGTATTTCTTGTACCATGCCTCAAGGCGCGTTTTACTGTTTCCCAAAAATGGATCCAGAGGTCTATCCTATCACCGATGATATGGATTTTATGATGGACTTGCTCGTTGAAGAAAATGTATTGATGGTTCAAGGTACTGGGTTTAACTGGGATAGACCCGACCATTTCCGTCTGGTGTTCTTGCCTAACTTGCTTGACCTAGAAAATGCGATGGATAGATTGGACAGATTTTTTGCCAAAAAACGTAAGCAGTTTGGTACCGAGTAAATCATTATACATCATTAAAAAAACGCTTATCGGCATGATGCTGATAAGCGTTTTTTATTGCGTTGAACCTAGGGCGTGTCTTCAATTCACCCGATAGTCATCTAAATGGGCTAAAAATGGCTAAATCTTGCCAAACATCGTCAAATAGCTGGTTAATATCCCGATATTATCTGCGCTATTTTTCTTGTTTGACGGCAATTTATCTCATTTTTACCACCATTTTTGAAATGAAGACACGCCCTAGTTATTAAAACTCAATTATGATAATTCACTGATAAAAACAGCGCATTAAAAAATATTGCTCAATACGAGATAACTAATAGCAGACATAGTAGCCGCTGCAGGTAGCGTCACAATCCAAGCTAAGCCAATCGGCTTCATAAGCTTCCAGTTAGTATCTCTGTTGACGATACCGATACCCAGTACCGCACCTACTAGCGTGTGAGTACTAGATACAGGCAGACCCATTGTCGATGCGCCCATTACAACAGCTGCTGCAGCCAACTCAGCTGAGAAACCTGAAGCTGGATGCATTTTCGCTAGATTGGTACCAACGGTTTGAATCACTTCTTTACCAATGAACCAAAGACCAACGATTAGTGCCACACCAAAGGTCAGCATGACAGCAGGTGGAACAGCAGCTTCAGTAGCGATACTATTAGTACGAATCACATCCATAATGGCGGCAAAAGGACCAACGGCATTGGCGATATCGTTTGAACCATGACTAAAGGCAAAAGCTGACGCGGTAAAGACCTGCATCCAGCTAAACATAATGAACGTCGCTTTGGTCAAATCTTCTTTGTGCTTACCGCGGATACTCTTGGTATAGATATAGGTCGCTAACCATACTAGCGCCGCTATCATACCCATAATCAAGAAGCCCTGTAGTGTGGTCAGGCCGCTATTAACATTTTTAAGACCTTTAAAGACGACTAGAGAAGTCATCACCGCACCACCTGCGGCAGCAATGATAGGTACCCATTGCTTAAGTGCTTTTAGAGTATCAAGGCTACTGCGCTCATTCTCAATATCATAAAGCTTTTTATAGTAATCAGTTTCTAGGTCTTCAACAATACAATCGTCATCTTTATAGATTTCCTGATCACGTAACATCGCTGACGTATAAGCCAATTGCTCAGACTCTGTCAAACCATCCAAAAACTCTTTATGATTTTGCTTTAAGACTTTTTTATTGCCTTTTAGCGTCGCAATATAGGCTTCGGTTTTATCGTTATATTCAATGATGTTTTTCTTGATTTGTCCATATAAAAGATAAGACAACACGCCACCTAGTAGCGGCGACAACACCCAAGAAATAGCGATGGTTCCAACCGTTCCCCAGTCTACCGTTGATAGCGCCATGTCCGTACCACCTAACGTGATACCTAACACAATGGAGCTACCAATCACACCACCAATAATGGAGTGCGTGGTCGAAACAGGCAGACCTTTTTTGGTCGCAAATAACAGCCAAAATGCTGCTGCAACCAATGCGGAGAGCATGACATAAATGAACTGATTGGGCGTCACTGATAGACCATCTAGATCGACGATGCCGCTTCGAATCGTATCAGTCACCTCCCCGCCTGCAAGAACTGCCCCCGATACTTCAAATATCGCGGCAATACCCAATGCTTGCGGGATAGTCAACGTCCCTGCACCCACCGAAGTACCAAATGAGTTGGCGACATCGTTACCACCGATATTGAATGCCATAAAGACACCAAAAGCGGTCGCCACAATGAATAGCGTCGTTTGTTGACGCATGGTGTAATCTAAACCCCACCACAAAAAGTAGGAAGTCATCGCAATCAGTAAAATGGCAAAAAATAGATTGATTCTCATAGAGCCAACTGGCTTGACTGACTCTGTAGAACTGCTGCTAATACCCATACGTTAGTACGTCCTGCGTAAGCTGATTAAAATTATATGAGGTTGATAATATTGCACTGCTACTCACAGTACTTGTTACGGCATCTAATGAAGTAGCAATGGAAAATATATAACATGCGATTAGAAGGCCTTGAACCGACTAGAGCGAAAGGGAAAGCACATCCTTCAACATGTCACAAAGCCGCAAGTGATATTGCCAAATCGTCTGATTACAGCATCTTGCGGCTTATATATTTCTTAGCGATATTTGTGGTACTACTAACAGCTATTGTAACAATTTTTGTCGTAATTATTAAGTTATCTATACTAAATAACCAAAACACGTTGTTTGCTAAATTAAAATTATTATTTAGCAGGAGCTGTTTTGCGCTCTATTATATTAAATATGAGCACATAATGCATGATGATATTGCGAGATTTGTAACTGCGGGTGTATACGGACAAGACCACACTCTGTAAAAGACAGGATGGCTCGAATATGTTTCGAGCCATCCTACTTAGGAAATACTTGAAAAATACAGCTATATAAACCTATAAGAGCCCTTAAAACTCATTCATTTTTGAGAACTATTTGCTTTCAGAAAATGCAGACAACTGCTCTATAGCATGATCTAACACATCTAAACGCGCCTGACGCTTTTCGTTGGTCGCAACAACACACCATGGCGCCGTCGTTGTATCTGTACGTGCCAGCATATCTGCTGCAGATTGCACGTAGTCTGACCATTTATCACGGTTACGCCAGTCATCATCTGTCAGTTTAAATTGCTTATGCGGTGTTTCTTGACGATCTTCAAACCGTTTAAGCTGCTCTTTTTTATCAATCGCTAACCAATATTTGATAACCAACGTTCCTGCTGCTGCCAAATCTGCCTCGAAACGATTGATTTCATCATATGCTCGTTGCCATTCATTAGGAGATGCAAATCCTTCGATGCGCTCAACCAGCACACGCCCATACCAAGTACGATCGAAAATAGCGATACGGCTAATACGATTGGTTTGTTCGTCAGGCAATCGCGTCCAGAATCGCCACAAGTAAGGATGCTGGGTCTCATATAACATCGGTGCGCCAATATTATAAATTTGATACTCGCGAGGATCTAGCGGTGCGACCAATCTTTTGATTGCACCGCCCTTGCCAGCAGCGTCCATTCCTTCAAAAGCAAATACAACATGCCGACCTTGGCGTGCACGTAGCAACTCAGCGAGTCTTGCCTGCTTCTCTGCCAATGCCTCACGATAGACGGACTTACTGATTTTTTTATCTTTAATAGACGTCAGCTGCTTAGGTATTGGTACAGGTTCAAACTGTTTTTGTTTAGTATCTGAGTTAAGTTCCAGTTTTTCGGACTGAGAATGGTTTTCTGACGTTTCCTTGTCATTGTCGTTATTATTGTCATTGTCATTGCTATCTGTCTGACTACTCACCAGCGCTGTTTGCATAGCATGTAGCACCAAATGACAAAAGTTATCAGCGGCCTCTAACTTATCATCACCATCAATGATGACCCAGTCATCCTGTTGACGCAGCAAGGTCGCAGCCACCTCATTAAACTTCTCAATGACTTGTTTATTATTCCAGTCAATTTGATACAAAAACTGCGGATCTGCTTCATCATCCTTTAAGCGACTGTGCAACGTTTCAATATCGACATGAAACCAACATTTTAATAACTTGGTTTGATTGGCAATGAGATCGTTTTCAAATGCTTTTAGTGTATTTAACTGCTGCTGTAGATAGTCTTGCCACTGAGCGATAGGAAGCGAATTTTTACCTTTTTGACCTTTATCATTTGATAATGCTTCAAGGTTCTCACTATCTGATGTCGCTAGTCGCATGACGTTATATAATAAATCAGCATACCAGTTGCCGAAATACACCATGACATCACCATGGCGTGGCATGGCGCTAGTATGCGCTTGCCAAATGGGTTGATAACTCAATGGCGAATGACCAATAGTTGCCTCAACTTTAAGCAGCCTTGGATCTACCCATTGCCGTAATTGCTTAACGGCGGTACCTTTACCTGCCTGCTCCATTCCGTTCACTAGCACTAACAGACCTGTTGGCTTATTGAGGGTCAGCGGCGTTTGCTGGCGAGTGGCTTTTAAAGCATACTGAGCTGTTACCAATGCCAGTCTAAGCGAATCCTCGTCCAGTGAAAACTGACTCAAAGGATTGGGCTTTAGACGCTGCTCCACAACTTGCTCACTAAATTGTGTACTTACCGCTTGTGGTGCTTTTGGTTCAGTAGTATCATTTTTTTTAGACATGATTACACTCGCTATTATTGTTATTGGGCGGCTTTACTAATGAATGACTTATGGGATAGCTCTCGATAAGATAACTCTTAATATTTCTATCTCATCAATCATTTTTATCTCATTTAATCATAGCACTGCGCCAATCGAGTAAATAATATTGCTGTGTAACAGATTGGTATTTGTATTCTTAATTATTTTCTTTTAAGGTGAACACAATTTTGAGTATAGGATAGAACAGTTGTTGAAAACCTTATAACCCTGAACCACCATATTTAAAACAACAATACTTAAATTTGATTACCCTATTTACTTCTACAGGATTCACTGCCATGACCGCTTTAGCTGATTTACAACAGCATTTGACACGTTTTTGGGCGATGCCTCATCACCAAAATGATGAATTAAATGCTAAGCTCAAAGAAGTACAATCATGGCAACAAGCACGTCTCCAGCAGACGCATCGCGAGCTATTTGAACAACCTAAAAACCAACTAATGGCCGATTACTTCCTCACCCAACTGTATGGTGGCGAAGAGTTCAAGTTATTAGCAGAGCAATTGGCACGTATCCTGCCAAA
The DNA here is from genome assembly GCF_050267985.1 of Psychrobacter sp. NPDC078929. Taxonomy (NCBI): domain Bacteria; kingdom Pseudomonadati; phylum Pseudomonadota; class Gammaproteobacteria; order Moraxellales; family Moraxellaceae; genus Psychrobacter; species Psychrobacter sp. NPDC078929. Next base: position 129,718 of record NZ_JBNNFX010000001.1, read on the forward strand.
AGCGAAAAAGCTAGAACGTCTTGCCAAAGAGTCAGCTCTAGAGGCTGGTAGCATGGGTATCCAAGCAGCAATTTTTGCCATTGAGCTAGATCTGCATTTAGCCCAGTGGTTACTCGCTCAAGATTTGCCAGTGAACGAAGAGAACATGCTAACCGCCTATCGAACTATCGATGAAGAAAACGAGCGCCGAGTTCAGATTGCCAATTTAAAAGACGTCTGTTATCGCACAGACAAACATTTAAATTCGTTTATGCTCAAAAAAGCCTTTGCACTAGCAAAAAGTACAGCCTATCGTCATGGCTACCAGCCGCTTTATGATTTTATTGATACAGGATTTAAGGCCATGAAACCTCTGAGCAGCGTCAGCGATTTTATTGAGCCGTTCTGCAAGCGTGAGCTGTCCATTATTGATCAGGTTCATGATACGGATAATGGCAGTAAGCCAGTAGCGTTTGGTGTATCATAAGGTCAATATGTTGAATAGCCAATTGACGCTTACTATTTAACGATTTCCTCCGATAAAGACAATCATAAAAATAAATTCTAGGACAACATGATGACTGATAATTCAAAAGATAGCAGCGCCCCTTCTAATCAAGCCACAACAACTAATGGTCATTTGCAAGACAAACTGGTAAAAGACAGTATTGCTCATAATCAACAGATTAGCGCGCAGATATTACGCAACCAAACAACCAATGTCGTGCCGAGCAAGAATAATAGCGTTGCTAGTGATGACAATAGCGACTTTACTAAAGTTCAAGACCTACCAACTGGAACGCCACAAGGCCAACAAACCACTATGCCAAACAACGATCAAACGACTCGCACAAACCCTTCAGAGCAAACCATAAAACAAACGCTATTCAATCAGCGTGATGATATCAATAATCCGCACACGCCTGAAACAGACGGCAACGAGCAGACGCATTTTGGTTATAAGACAGTCAATAAAGCAGAAAAACAAGCACGTGTGGCTGACGTATTCACTTCTGTTGCCAAAAAATACGACATCATGAATGACTTGATGTCATTCGGTATTCATCGTCTGTGGAAACGCTATGCGATTAGTCTATCAGGCGTACGTGCTGGTCAGCATGTCCTTGATATCGCTGGTGGTACAGGTGATTTAGCCAAAGTATTTAGCCGTGAAGTTGGTCGAAATGGCCACGTAGTACTATCTGATATCAATGCTGCGATGCTAGAAGTAGGCCGTGAGCGCCTGATTAATGCTGGTTGTAATAATGTTGATTTTGTCTTGGCAAACGCTGAGACATTAGCACCATTTGATGATGAAAGCTTCGATTTAGTGACCATTAGCTTTGGTTTGCGTAACGTCACAGATAAAGATGCCGCGCTAAAATCTATGTATCGCGTCCTAAAGCCAGGCGGTCGTCTATTGATTTTAGAATTCTCCAAACCAGTATTTGAGCCACTATCTAAAGCCTATGATTTGTATTCATTTACCGCACTGCCAGTGATGGGTAAGCTGATTGCTAATGATGCTGAAAGTTATCAGTACTTAGCTGAGTCAATTCGTATGCATCCTGATCAGCAGACACTCAAGCAGATGATGCAACAAGCTGGGTTTGAAAACTGCGATTATCATAACTTGACTGCTGGTATCGTGGCTGTCCATCGCGGCTTTAAAGCGTAACGATAGAGTACGATTTGCAAGACTATTACGTTTAACAGACCTTATTGAACCTAACACGAACACACTATGCGCTGATGCAGCTAATGCGAAGGCGCTCACTTAACGATGCGAGAGCCTTATGCTGACTGTCCTTCTATTAGCTGGTGCCGAAAAGCTAATTAACATTGCCATTGCTAGTGATGAGATTACCAAAGCAGGTTTAGCGCCCCTTGCAGGTAAGGTGTTACGTCTTAATATGGGAATGCCGGAGATTCATTTAGATATCTTGTTCACTCATGAGCGTTTGCGCTTTGAGCCGGTCACGACAGAGAGCGTATTTGAGCCAAGTGGCCAGATGAATGAGCGCCAAAGAGCCGGCATGGAGCGCGCACGTTTTGGTCACAGTCGTCCGGACTGTACCATCACCGTAGACAATGCCGCTCAACTACTCAATCTAATGCGCGGTGCGGAAGGTAACCTGCCAATCGCTGGCGATTACAAAGTGCTAATGCAGCTCAAACAACTGGTTGCAGGATTTGACCCTGACGTGGCTGGACAGCTTGAGCCTTTTATTGGTAAACCAATGGCTAGCCAGTTACACCTTCTTATCTCTCAGCTCAAAGGTAGCTGGCGTCATAGTGCCAAACGTGCTTTTGATGACGTCAGTGATTGGGCCAATGAAGTAGCTGGCAATAGCACACCTGACCCTATCGAGGTGGCTGAAGCAAATGATCTTAAGCAGCTATTGTTAAAATTACGTGCTGACGTCGAACGAGAAGAAGCCAAACTTGCTGCTATCAAAGAAGAGCAAGCTCAGTTTCTTAACAACTCGTTTCATCAATAGCCGATTGTCTCAATCATAAATGAACGCTATTACCGATGGCACTATTTATGATTAAGCACAACGCCTACCCCATTTTCGTCTTTGTTTAGAGTACCTAACCTCATGCTATTATCGCACCGCGCTCGTCTACTTGAGCTTTGGCGTATCGCCGCAATGTATCGCCTTGATACCCATTTTTCTATCGAAGAAGCACCGCAACTGCAACCTTTGGCGCGATTAATTCGCATGCATCCAGCAGCATGGGGTAAAAAGCACCAACCAAATGCGATTAAGTATGCGCTTGAAGATATGGGTACGCTGTTTTTGAAACTTGGCCAGTTACTCTCAACGCGTCGCGACTTGGTACCGCCTGAGATTATCGCTCAGTTGATTCAGTTGCAGGACAAAGTTAAGCCTTTTGACGCTGATATCGCTGTCGCCCAAATTCAGCATTCTAAACATGGTCTTGGCCAGTCTATTGAAACCTTGTTTGCTCGATTCGATATCAAACCGTTAGCGGCCGCCTCTATCGCCCAAGTACATACGGCTGCCTTACATGATGGGCGTGAAGTCGTGGTAAAAGTGGTTCGCCCCGATATTCGCACTGTGATTGTTTCTGACTTTGAGCTACTGCGAGAATTGGCAAGTTGGGCATCTGCACGTATTGAAGCAGCACGTGCCGTCCATATCATTGATATTGTCGAAGACTATCGGCAAGTCATGCTCAACGAGTTAGATTTAACGCTTGAGGCTGACAATACTACTCAGATGCGTAATAACTTCTTGGGTTCAGCATTGATGTATGTGCCTGAAGTTTATGACGCTGCCAAAAACGTGATGGTCATGGAGCGTATCCAAGGCGTCCCTATCTCACAAGTTGAGATGTTTGATCAGTTAGGTTATGACCGTGCAGCGCTTGCAGAAAAAGGCCTAACCATATTTTTCACCCAAGTCTTCCGTGATAACTTCTTTCATGCTGATATGCATCCAGGCAATGTGTTCGTAGAGACGCCACCTGTGCAAACTCTACATGCAGGTATGGAAGCAGTTGATTTAGGTCATGAGCCACGTTATATCGGGCTTGATTGCGCCATCATGGGCACTTTATCAAAAGACGATCAGCTCATCGTGGCGCGGATGTTACTTGCTGTAATGAACAATAACTTTACCGCTGTGGTTGATATTGTGAGTCGTGCAGGTTGGATACCGCCAAATGCTGATAAGCATGCCCTGATGCGTGATATGAAACGTACCGTCGGCCCTATGCTACAAAAATCAATCGATGATATCGACTTTGCTGGCGTACTGATGCAGATTTTGGACATTGCGCGTAGACATCATATGAGTATCCCGCCGCAGCTGATGCTTCTGCTAAAAACCTTGGTCCATGTGGAAGGACTCGGTCGTGATTTATATCCTGATCTAGACATTTGGTCACTTGCCAAACCAATTCTAAGCAGTTGGATTAAAGAGCAGTTAGATCCTATGCGTAATCTACAGCAACTGCGTCAACAACTGCCTGAAATACTCCTGTCTACCACTGATATTCCTAAACTATTAGATCAAGGGCTACAAAGCCTTGCCTCACAGGGCTCTCGTCAGGACAGTCAACTACGCGAGATACAACAGATTCGCGCTGACATGCTAAACGACCGTCGCCGCGATTGGTTGGCACTCGCAGGGTTTGCTATTTTTATTGCTATCGCTACGCAAGTTATCGGCTGGCTATCACCTATATTTTATATACTGGCTGTTCTGGTAGTTGTTTGGCGAATTTTAGCTTAGAAATCAGATTTATTTTTACTCAATCAGTTCAGAAAATTTTCATAATTTCAGATTTAAACAAAAAAATGCGCCTACTTCTCATTAAAAGTAGACGCATTTTTTTATTGAATACTGATTACTATAACATCTGATCTATTGCCATCTGTGTCAGTACGCGGCCACGAGCAGTTCGCAGCACATAACCTTGTTGAATCAGATACGGCTCAATCACATCTTCAAGCGTACCACGGTCTTCAGCCATCGCTGCTGCCACTGCTTCAACACCCGCAGGACCACCGTCAAAGCGCTCGTGCAATATTTCGATATAACGTCTGTCTAGATGATCAAGACCGCGTCTATCCACTGCCAGCATATCTAGCGCACTACCTGCAATCGCGCCGTTAATACTACCGTCGCCTCTTACCTCAGCATAGTCACGCACACGGCGTAATAGGCGGTTAGCAATCCTTGGTGTACCACGTGCACGGCGCGCAATCTCTACAGCCCCGTCTTCACTCATTGGTACACGCATTAGACGTGCTGCGCGACTGACAATCGTCGTTAGATCAGCAATATTGTAAAACTCAAGGCGCTGTACAATCCCAAAACGGTCACGTAGTGGTGAGGTTAACAGTCCTGCTCTCGTCGTTGCTGCTACCAAGGTAAACGGTGGCAAATCAAGCTTGATAGAACGCGCAGCAGGCCCTTCACCAATCATAATGTCCAATTGGAAATCTTCCATTGCTGGATAAAGTATCTCTTCAATCACCGAGCTCAGACGGTGAATTTCATCAATAAACAGCACGTCACCTGCTTCTAGATTGGTCAGCATGGCTGCCAAATCTCCTGGGCGCTCAAGCACAGGCCCTGAAGTAGAACGCAAATTGCCACCCATTTCACGAGCGATAATATTGGCGAGGGTCGTCTTGCCAAGACCCGGTGGACCAAATATAAGTGTGTGATCTAGCGCTTCGTCACGGCCACGAGCAGCACCGATGAACACTTCCATCTGCTCACGTACCACCGGCTGACCAATATACTCAGCCAATAATGCTGGTCGGATATTGGCATCAGGAGCGTCACTTGCACCTTCTAGCGGATTAATTAAACGATCTTGCGTCATAGAATTTATCATTATATTAAAAAATTAGTTAACAAATAGCATAACTAAACGCTGCGCATAAGTCATGCAAAACCTCATTAAGCGAGCACTAAAACGAAAATAAGCGACATTTAATGTCGCTTATTAATTTGATACACTATGTGGTTGTTATCGATAAACGGCTAGTTAATATGAATTAAAAGCCAGATAACTGCTGCAAAGTAGCTTTTAACAAGCCTTGAGTATCAGCAAAAGTATCTCCTTTACTCTTAGCAGCTTTGATCGCTAGCTGAGCTTCTTTTTCTTTGTAGCCCAAGCTAATCAATGCGCCTTCCACTTCAGCGATAATACTACCTTCGTGAGAAATCGTAGTTTCCTGTGGTATCAATTCAAACGCACCACTATCAACGTCGATATTCTTTAGCTTGTCTTTTAGCTCAATCAATAAACGTTGCGCCGTCTTTTTACCAATGCCTGGGATACGAGTTAATGCCGTCTCCGACTCTTGCTCGACGTGCATCTTTAGCTCAGCTGCTGACATTGCAGACAGCATAGCCAAGGCCATTTTTGCACCAACCCCGTTAATTTTAATTAACTGGCGAAAGACATCACGTTCTTTTCGATCGATAAAACCGTAGAGCAACTGGGCATCTTCGCGAACATGGAAATGTGTCCAGATGCTAGCTTGTTCATTCAGCTGTAACTGACAAAACGAAGGCAATGGCAGTTCGATATCATAACCCACACCAGAGGTCGTCATGATACAAGCCGTCGGTGCCATCAAGTACTGCACCTGTCCGGTAATCAATCCAATCATTATTTACGACCTCTTATGTATAATATTATAAAATCAGCTGCTACTTCATGATTAACAACTACGTTCTACAACACAGTCTTATTGGTAGAAGTTCACCATACCTTCAAGACTGGTTGGACGAATTTTATGTGCTTGACCTGCAGAACCAAACGCTTCAAAACGATTGGTACAGATATCTGACATCGCTACCATAGACGCTTTAAAGTATTTGCGTGGATCAAATTCACTTGGATTTTTCGCAAGGAATTCACGGATAGCACCAGTTGATGCCAGACGTAAATCCGTATCGATGTTTACTTTACGTACGCCATGTTTTATTGCTTCAACGATTTGCTCAACTGGCACACCATAAGTTTCGCCGATATCACCGCCATTTTCATTAATAACTTTTAGCCATTCTTGTGGCACTGATGAAGAACCATGCATAACAAGATGAGTATTAGGAATACGGGCATGAATCTCTTTTACGCGCTCAATAGACAAGATATCGCCTGTCGGTGGACGTGTGAACTTATAGGCACCATGGCTAGTACCGATAGCAATCGCTAACGCATCGACATTGGTATCTTTTACAAACTGCTCAGCTTCATCAGCACTGGTCAAAAGCTGCTCATGATCCAATACGCCTTCAGCGCCAGAACCATCTTCTTCGCCAGCCATACCAGTTTCAAGACTACCTAGGCAACCGATTTCGCCTTCTACAGAGACGCCGCAAGCATGTGCCATCTTAACAACTTCGCGCGTGACGCTAGCATTGTAATCATAATCCATTGGCGTTTTGCCATCTTCACCAAGTGAGCCATCCATCATCACTGATGAAAAACCTAATTGGATTGAGCGTTGGCAGATAGCTGGCGACATACCGTGATCCTGATGCATCACTACTGGAATATGTGGCCATTCTTCGATAGCAGCGATAATCAAATGACGCAAAAATGCTGACCCTGCATAGTTACGTGCGCCTGCGCTGGCTTGGACAATGACAGGTGAATCACAAGCATCCGCAGCCATCATGATTGCACGCATTTGCTCTAAGTTATTGACGTTAAAGGCAGGAACACCATAGCTGTGTTCAGCGGCATGATCTAGAAGTTGACGTAAGGATATTAGGGCCATAAGACGCTCTCTGATTAGATTTTGAATAGTATTTTAAAAAACAGCTTGATAGCAATCATTTCACTGTATATTCGACCATACTGACCGTATATAGGCTAGTAAAAGTCTGAATAATATTGGATATGATTACCACGCGGTGATTATAGCAAAAATTGTTCTGTCTTCGTAGCGGTTGACCGACTATTTGTCAGTCTATACCGTCTCTTGATATCAGTTTAATTTTATAAACTGTCACTTTATAAACTGCCACAACGACATACAACGCAAAAAGCCTTGGCAATCACCAAGGCTTTTCTAGTATTTTGAGGCTTATAAAGCAATGACTCTTTTTAGAAATTATTTACCAATGAGTATCTACCAATCGATAGCATCCTAGCAAATCAGTCATTATAGTGCTTAGTTATCGCGTAGCTTAGTACTGTTGCTCTGCATCAACTGCAACATCATTTGCGCCATCAGCAACAGCGTTAGCGCCATCAGCAACAGCTTCAGCAGTATTTTCAACCGCTGTGTTAGTGCTTTCAGCAATAGCATCGCCAGTGTTTTCTAGAGCGTCTGTCGCAGCTGCACCAGCAGTGTCAGCGCCTTCGGCAACTTCAGTACCAGCGTCTTGAGCAGCAGCTTCAGCTTCATCAGCAGCAGCGTCTGTTTCAGCGGCAGCAGCATCAGCGTTTGCAGCGGCATCATCGCCAGCAGATTCAACAGCAGCTTCTGTGTTTTCTTCTGTTTGTTGGCTACATGCAGTGATTGCAAAGGTACCAGCAAGTACGCTAGCAAGTAATAAATGACGTTTTAACATAATAAACCTCTCGTAAATAATGCATGTCAAAATACATGGTCGCGCTATTTTATAGAGTGCGAATCAGACATGCAATAGTAATTTTCAGTATATAAATAAATAATTACTGCTTAATAATAATCGATGACTATTGCACTTACTTATGTCAATAAAAACAAGCAAATCAACAGCCAAAATATTATTTTTACAGACTACCTTAGTTATTTAAAGTTAGTTGTACGTCTAATGTTACTAAGCTACAGAGTATCGTTAATTAGTTAGGCATCTATTTGCAGTGCAGCAACTGCTGGAAGTACTTTACCTTCAACAAACTCTAAAAACGCACCGCCACCTGTTGACATATAACTCACGCCTTCAGCAACTTGATATTTATCGATAGCTGCTAATGTATCACCGCCGCCCGCGATAGAGAAACCATCACTGTCTTTGACCGCAGTTGCCAGTATTTGTGTACCTTGCCCGAAAGCATCGACCTCAAATACACCCACTGGACCATTCCACAAAATGGTTTTTGCATTAATAATGGCATCGGCAAGCTGTTTTGCGCTTTCTGGTGCGATGTCCAATATCATGTCATTGTCACCGATCGCATCAACTGATTTGATCGTTGCGGTAGCTTTTTGCAATGAGCCAGTAAAGTCAGCGAAATCGATGTCATTTTTATCAGCGACGACGACGTACTCAGGCAGCAAAATTTCAGTCTTGGTCATAATGTCACGTGCAGTATCGAGCAAATCTGCTTCGTATAGCGACGCGCCCACACTATGTCCCTGCGCCGCTAAGAAAGTATTGGCAATACCGCCACCAACGATAATCTGTGTACAGACTTCAGCCAAGCTATGTAGCACTTCTAACTTGGTAGATACTTTTGAGCCGCCAACGATGGCAAGCATAGGCTGAGCTGGTGTTTCAAGCGCCAGGCTCAAGGCATCAAGCTCCGCTGCCAACAAAGGCCCTGCACAAACGGTTTTGTCTGCTTGACGCATTGCTTGCGTCAAGCCTTCTGTTGATGCTTGCGCACGGTGTGCGGTACCAAATGCATCCATGACAAAGACATCACATAAATCCGCGTATTTTTTTGCTAACGTCGCATCGTTTTTCTTTTCACCATCGTTAAAACGCACATTCTCTAGTAGTACGACTTCGCCAGATTTTACAGCAGCGCCTTGAGTCAGGTAGTCATTATTGAGGCGCACTGGTGACGCTAATTGCGAGCCCAATTTGTCTGTCAAATAATCAGCAACTGGTGCCAATGAATAAATAGATTCAGGATTGCCTTCTGTTGGGCGTCCCAGATGTGAACAAACAATAACAGCGGCACCCTTCTCTAGCGCCATCTCAATAGTAGGTAGACTTGCTTGTAAGCGAGCATCACTTGTGACTTTACCGTCTTTAATAGGGACATTTAAATCTTCTCGGATCAATACCACTTTATCGGTTAAGTTCAGCTCGCTCATACGCAAAAAATTCATTACCTGCTCCTATGCATCAATATATCTATTAATTTACGATTACTATCATGATTGATATGACTGATAATTTTTTAACTATCATTTACTATATCTGCTCTAACAATGAGCCTTATTAGACTGCACACTTGCTATCTTTATATGTCTTCATCACTGAGTCTTTATACTAACTATCACACCAAGTTACTGGAACAGATAAGTGAGTAGAAATCAGTGGCGGTGTATTCTATCAGTTTTCTATGAGATGCTCACAAGCAAACTTTCACGATTTTTAAAAACATGAAAATATTGAGTGAGTAATTTTACTCCAGCATTGATAGGAAACGGCTGTAACTGCTAGCTTTGAACTCATTCAATAAACAGTAACATTTCGTGGTGGTACTCAGCAGTCAGGCTCTTTATGATAGAAGCGTTGACAATAACAATAACTTTTTAGGAGAACACAATGAGTATCGACTTAGACACTGCAAAGCAAAATCTATTGAAACTAAAAGATGAGTACGAGTCTCGCATTGACAAAATCGAAGATCATATCCAAAACCCACAAGATGATCTCAATGAGCACTGGGAAGATCAGGCTATATCCTATCGTCAAAATGATATGCGTAAAAATTTAATGGCCGAAGCGCGTCAGAGCCTAATCTATGTCGAAAATGCCTTAAGTCGTATCGAAAATGGTACTTATGGCGAGTGCGAGGTTTGCGGTGAACCGATTGAAGAGCAACGTTTAGAAGCGCTGCCCTACGCTACTTTGTGTATGGAACATGCTGAATAGCTAATAAATTTCATCTAGAACACATTTTATACAGCAGGTGTTTTCCATTTAGAAAGTGCCTGCTGCCATTGATAGCAACGCTCGGCGATTTTTTCTACAGGCAAATCCATAATATCGCCTACTACCGCCACAAGCGCAATTGGTATGCCTGCCAGCTCTGAAATATTTTCTGCAGTTAATCCGCCTATCACACATATAGGTATGTCTTGTTGACAGCCTTCAATCAACTTCTGACGTGAGATAATATCAGCATTCGGTTTTGTGGTAGAGGTAAATATGGCACCCATCGCAGCGTAGCTTGCACCATTATCCTTTGCCTCTTTGACTAATTCAATATTCCCATGGCAAGTTCGACCAATTATTTGAGTCGATTCAAGAGACTGCAAAGCATCACCAATTTTGCCATCTCCTTGCCCAAGGTGTACACCAATACCAAGCTTGGCTGCTATTGCAATATCATCATTCATAACGACTGGAACGTCATGTGCTTTGGCCAGCTTAACAATCTGTTTGGCTTCTTCATAAAGCGTTATATGACCATCTGGTAGACTAAGTGTTTGCTTGCGCCGAATCTGCAACAATACGATTAGCCCTGTTGATAAGGCGGCATCTAACTTTTGATACAACAATTCAAATTCATCATCATTGGTCAGCAAATATAGCTTGGGTATCGCAGATGAGGTTGATGACTGGTTCATAGGGCAGATCCTTAATCTTAAACTCAACACAATAAAAAGGCTGTTATATGATATAACAGCCTTTTTTACATATTTAAAACAGCGCGTCTATACGGTACGACGTGTCGCCAAACTGTTTAGAATGTTTTTAGCATCGCCCCAACGTGTTGCTGAGCTGTTTGCCCCTAGGATGACAATAATTGCAGGGCGATTATTGACTCGCGTTTCCATCACAACACAGCGCCCAGCTTCGTTAATAAAACCTGTTTTTGAGATACCGATTGGGTAATCACCTGCACGAACCAAGCTACTAGTGTTGTTGGCTTTATAAGTGCGATTACCACTTGAGTAGTTTGAAACAAAGAAGTCATAGCTCTTGGTGGTAGAAAAACGACGAATCACATCATAGTTGCCAGCAGCACGTACCATCTTGACCAAATCTTTTGACGAAGCTACGTTACGCTTATCAAGTCCAGTTGGATCACCAAAAAATGCCGTATTCATGCCCAAATCTTGCGCTTTACGATTCATTGCACGCATAAAGGCATCATAGCCACCTGGGTAATTACGCGCTAAACTCTTCGCCGCTGGATTTTCAGACTTCATCAACGCCATCAATAGCATCTCAGCACGGTTTAAACGATCACCTGATTTCAAACGCGAGCTTGCACGCTTTGGACCAACAAAATCCTCTGGATCAAGCGTGATCTCTTCACGCATATCAAGGCCTGCATCCAATACGACCATAGCCGTCATAACCTTGGTGATACTAGCCATAGGACGCGCGATATCAGCATCTTTTTCGTAGATAGATTCGCCAGTTTCAGCATCGATCACCGCAACACTACGTGAATCCGTACTAATCGGAATCATATCGCTGCTACCGAATGCCCCACGATAAGTTGTGTTATAGCGAGCACTATTGGTGTTATTACTACTAGCAAAACTATTAGTATTCGTAATATTGGTAGTGCCGTAGCCATTATCGACTTTCTTAATAGCAGAGCCATTAGACTTGTACATAATATTGCGGGCTTCAGACAAACTATCAGCGCCGCCCCAACTCAGGCGTGCACTAGAGGCAGTGTCAGTGCTACCATTAATTGTAAGTGCGGCTTGTGCAACACTGCCCAAACTCAATGAAATCATAGCAGCGATCAATTGCTGTTTGGTTAATGGTAGTTGCTTCATTATGCCTCCTGCTGTCGCTATTACGCCAGTTACATATTGTCTGACGCCAAAAACGTACGTAGCGTTTATAGATGTGTTTGTAAGTACTCACATAGAGCTTTTGTATTTTTAGTGTATCATGGTTTACATTTAAGTTTAATCTATCAAACTGATTTAGTAGTTTTTTTTGGCTTCATTCAAACTTTGCTACAACCAATTTATATTATAGAAACATCAATTCACACTGCAGCAATATAATTTAACTTCGAATGTTATGATTACTCGTATTTTGTTATATTAATCAGCGGTATTTTGAATATACAAAGATAACAATAATGGTTGAAATATATTCGTTTTTTATACTATTTGGACCCAATAAAGCGTTCATTCTGACAATCAATAAAGAGTATGGTTATGATTAAAGTATTAGTGGTAGATGATCATGATTTGGTACGGATGGGTATTAGCCGTATGTTGTCAGACAGCCCCGATATTGAAGTGGTAGGTGAAGCAGACAGCGGTGATATGGCTATCAAACAAGCCAAACAACTACATCCTGATGTGATTTTGCTAGACGTCAATATGCCGAATATTGGCGGGCTCGAAGCAACCAAACGTCTGATACAACTCGACATGGGTATCAAGATTTTGGCGGTCAGTAGTATGTCTGCACAGCCCTATCCCTCAATGCTGATCAAAGCAGGTGTAAATGGTTACATTACCAAAGGCACGCCGCTTGATGAAATGATACGTGCAGTCAAAAAGATTTATCAAGGAGGTCGCTACTTCAGCCAAGATGTTGCTGAACAGCTAGCAGATGTTTTATTGTCTGATAATGCCAACTCACCTTTTGACTTATTAAGTGACAGAGAAAAACAAGTGGCCATGATGGTTGTCAATTGTCAGAGCCCTCAGCAAATAGCCGATCAATTGTTTGTTAGCGTCAAGACCATTAATACGTATCGCTATCGTATTTATGAAAAAGTTGGGGTTGATAGTGATGTTAAATTAACTCATTTGGCCATTCGTCATGGTCTGATTCAACCATAAACCATTTTAGCGTTTATTTTATTACGGCCAGTTTATGAACCCTGCTACCAATTTTAGCTCTGCCATTACTCGTTATGTTCATCATGATGATACGCTTCCTTTGCCGCAGTTGCGTAAGTTGGGACTGATCTATAGCAGTTATCGTTTCGTTGTTAGCCTGTTTTCTATGCTCATGCTATACATCTCTGCTCGTACTGGTGATAGCGCTTCTTTACCGAGTTTTTTACAACAAACGACTCTAAGCTTCTATGTACTGTTAAGTTTGATACTGCTTGGATTATTTTATGTTGTTAGAAAACATATGCGCCGCCAATTGGCATTCGGACTGGCCTTAGACGTTATTATACTAAGCCTGCTGCTCTATACGACAGGCAACCCTGACTTGCAGCTAACCATGCTATACATGGTGGTCGTCGCGGCTAGCTTTATGCTACTACATGGCTCACAAGCATTGGTTATTACTTTACTTGCCATCATTCTCGTTATTTATCAGCAATTTTTTTACGCTATTGCTAATAGCATGAGTCTAGCCAATCTAGGTGATGCGCTACTGATGTCAGCGAGTTTTTTAGCAGTGGGCGGTTTGAGTTGGTCTATCTCTCAGCGATTGGTACAGCTTGAAAAGGTCGCGGCAAACCATGCTAAGGAAGTTGAGCGACTCAACGTGATTAATCAAGAGGTTATCACGCAGATGGTGAATGGTGTTATCGTTATCGATAAGCAACATGTTGTCTTAGCAAATCTTGCCGCACATCAGTTGCTGAGTCTATCACTTGTCACGCCTGTCACAGCACAGAATACCCTTGAAGATGTGAAAGAGACTCATAGCAAAGCACTTCTCTCTAATTTTGAGCAGCAACTCAATGAACAGCATTCACAGTTGTTTAATGCCTGCTTGTCGGTAGCATCTGGGCAGTCACGCGCTTTTACCTACGATGTGCCAGCTGTGGCAAATGCCTCAATATTTGGCAAATTACGCGTACAGATTATTCCACTAAAAGATGATAGCAAACTTGTCATATTAGAAGACTTACGCCGTGAGCAAGCCAGTGCTCAACAGTTGAAACTGGCTTCTTTAGGGCAATTAACTGCCAGTATTGCCCATGAAATCAGAAACCCATTAGCAGCGATATCGCAAGCCAGTCAGCTATTAATGGAAGATGTTGCAGAACAAATGGAAGATGGCAGTGCATCAACAAGTGAATCGAATACTGCCATAACCGGCAACCATGAGCTTTATGAGATGATATTTTCACAGACAAAACGTGTAAACCGTATCATTGAGGATATTTTAAAGCTGTCTCGTCAGCAAACGGCTACCCAGCAGGTGCTCGAATTGGCTGAATGGATGCCATCATTTTTGGAGAATTACTTTCAAGGACACGACATTTTTCTACGAATGAAAACCAAGCCCATCATATCATTCGATACTCATCAGTTAGAGCAAATATTAATCAACTTAATCAACAATGGCCTGCGTTATAGCAGCTATGCTCATCCTCATGCTTATGTGGAAATCGATATTTACTGCGCAGACAACGATGTTATAATCGATATATTGGATAATGGTAATGGTGTTAGTACTGGAAACTTAGAACTTTTGTTCGATCCATTTTTTACAACAGATAAAGCTGGTACAGGACTGGGGCTCTATTTATCACAAGCATTTTGTGAAGCCAATCAAGCGCGTTTACTCTACATTCCTGAACATGAAAAAACATGTTTTCGATTAATTGTACCTTCTATTAAATCTGATAATAAATTTCAAACTATCGAAGAAAATCTTACCTAAATTTATCTTTTGAAAGCTATTACGCCCATTTAGACCCAGCTATTGATTTTATAGCCATAAAATACGATGAGATGATGTATGACAACAACCGCGCTAGTCGTCGATGATGAAGTAGATTTATGTCGATTGATGCAAATTACCCTAACTAAAATGGGTATCAGAAGTGATGTGGCTTATACATTGTCGCAAGCAAGAACGTTTTGGCAAGACAATGACTACGATTTTTGTCTGACGGATTTAAAACTGCCAGATGGCTCTGGACTGGAGCTAGTAAGAGAAATCAGCAATAGCTCTAATATTCCAATAGCGGTGATCACGGCTCATGGCAGCATGGATTTAGCTATTGAGGCGTTAAAGCTTGGTGCCTTCGATTTTGTCAATAAGCCGCTAGAACTACCACGTTTGCGCCAACTGGTAGAGAACGCCTTAAAAGTTATTCATCAAGATAACGAAGTACAGGCCGCACCAGAATACTCTCCTGAACAAAAAATGCTAGATAGTAGATTGATCGGTAATTCTGCTGTCATGCACCCCCTCAAAAACACTATTTTAAAGCTAGCACGCTCACAGGCACCTGTGTTTTTATCGGGCGCTTCTGGCACAGGTAAAGAAGTGGTCGCCAGATTGATCCATGATTTAAGTCCACGTCGTGATGGTAGCTTTGTACCAGTGAACTGCGGTGCGATACCATCGGAGTTAATGGAGTCAGAGTTTTTTGGTCATAAAAAAGGCAGCTTTACAGGGGCTGTCGCTGATAAACAAGGGTTATTCCAGCAAGCCAATGGCGGCACGTTATTTTTAGATGAAGTAGCAGATTTACCTTTAGCCATGCAGGTTAAATTGTTACGTGCCATTCAAGAGAAAACAGTAAGGGCAATCGGTGATACAAAAGAAGTTCCAGTAGACATCCGTATTTTGTCTGCCACTCACAAAGACCTGAGCCAATTGGTACAAGATGGTGCATTTCGACAAGATTTATATTATCGCATCAATGTCATTGAGCTAAAGCTTCCAACACTTAATGCACGCCGTGATGATATTCCTGTATTAGCAGACCACTTTTTAGCTATGATTGCTGATGACTGGCAATTAGAGTCACCGCCCTCATTGACGATGGAGGCCTGCGAACGCTTACAACGCCACGACTTTGCGGGTAATGTCCGTGAACTACGCAACTTGTTGGAGCGTGCAGTTACGTTAGCTGAAACTTCATACATAGACGTTAGTCATTTAGGTCTTCCTGACATTGAACCTGAGCTTGTAAATACACAAGAGCAAAATCATAGCTCAGCTATCGATAGCTCTGAGCTACCTGCCCGTAACGTAGAAAATCAAATAGACGTTCAATCTACAAAAGACGATGAGCAAGTCATTCAATCTAGTCGCAATATAGTAACGCAGGTTGAGCAAAGGGCGACCAATTTACATCCCTATCGTACTAACACCAACCACTACCCCTCAATGGTACAGCATTCGTCAGCTAGTAATGACAGTTCGTCAACCAACGTAGCAAGTACTTATGACAAAGAGTCGCTCCTTGACTCCACCGCCCAACAAGAAACTTCTAAAGACATATCAGGTTTACAAGAATTGTTTGACGGACAACTGCCGCCTCAAGGCTTAGAGCATTATTTGCAGGAACAAGAAAAGCAGTTAATTATCACCGCACTCAAACAAACTGGCTGGAACAAAACCCAAGCAGCTGAGTTATTAGGAACGACTTTTCGCTCTTTACGCTACCGTATGAAAAAGCTCGAAATTTCTGAAGATGCGTCTGATTAGCTTCTGTTAAGCGGCATCTTCAAATATTTTTAAGCGTTGAATGGTATGTGCGGTTAATTAATTGCTACGAAATTCTATTCTTTCGTAGCATTTTTTCTAACAAAGCGAATACCCGAATCAAGCGCGCGCGCCTTTACTATTTCTAATGCTTGCTGCTCCCACGTGTTCTCGCTGCCTGATAAAGTCACATCAGGTTCTACGCCGATCTCATCTATTTGTTTGCCTGCTGCTGTCATATAGTTGGCCACCGTTAATTTGACGGCTTGCTCATCGTTTAACGGTATGACCGATTGTACTGAGCCCTTACCATAGCTAACTTCACCGATAATAGTAGCGCGCTTTTGTGCTTGTAAACTACTGGCAAGCACCTCTGCCGCTGATGCTGAATAGCGGTTTTGCAATACCACTAATGGCAAAGGTTTAAGTATCGCATCACCTTGGGTCGATAGTACCCGTGATTTATTTTGACGTGCTTGCACCTGCACCACATCGGTATCATCCATAAATAAACTGGCCACGCTCACTGCTGATGTCAGTACGCCACCTGGATTATCACGCATATCTAGTAAAATGCCTGATATCGGAGCGTTTAGGTTAATTAAACCTTCTAACAACTTCTCACGGCTGTTGTTTTGAAACGCCGGTAATTTAACAATGGCAATGCCATCAACCAGTTTGGTCTCGACAATCTGCGGATGACTATTATTACGCTGCAACGTCGTTGTGTGCTTACGGCGACCAGCTTTAGAAGTGATAATATCTACCTGCGTACCAGCAATACCCGTCAAAATCTGCTCAACGTCGTTGACCTGTCGCCCTTCGTCTAGCTTGAACTCATCAACCTGATGCAAATAATCACCAACTGCGATGCCTTTTTTGTCTGCAGGTGAATCATCGATAACCTCTGTCACGACCCAATAACCTGCCTCTGGCTGGTAATTAACTTTAATACCAATATCACCAACGTCACCTTCAGTAAAAGCACGCAGGTTCTCATAAGCTTCTGCATCTAAAAACTCAGCATGGCTGTCAAGTTTGGTCAGCATACCGCTCATCGCATTGCTAAATAACTCTTCGTCATTGACCGCATCGACGTACTGACGACGTACTAAATCCACCACAGCCACAAATGTCTTTAGCGTTTCAGGAGAGATAGCATTTAGCGATACCTGTGCAACTTCTGCTGGAATCTCCGTATCAATATCATCGGCATCATCTGTTAGCGCGCTTTCGTCTGGCACACTATCTATCGAGTCATCTGGCTCATCGGCGACATCTAACATATCAGCAATATTAGATAAGTTATCAGCGTCGTTTTCATCCGCTATCTCATCTGCATTCAAACTGATGAGCTGTAGACCATTCGTAGGATTATCATTATTTGTAGAAGCTCCCACTGCGGCTTGTGCATTTACGCTAATCGCACAACCAAGCACACCTATTATAATTGCAGGCTGCAAAATCTTGGACGCGACTGATGCCTTCCCTACTGATTTACTTAACCCTTTGGATAAAAAAGAACGTGCAAAAGAAATAGGCTGCATAAAAGAACTCATTTGAATAATAGAGAATGCGAATTTATCGTTATATAGCCGCTTATAAGATAGCACCAAACGCATATTTCGAACTAGCATAGTATTGCAAGTAAATTAAGTAAAATGTATCACAAAAAAAGGAAAGGATAATAGGTTATCCTTTCCTTTTCGATATCTTCTAGTACAGCTGTCAAATCAGTATAAACCACAGTCATTCAAGTACTGTAGTTTAATTCGACTGATCTAGACTGCTGGAACCAATAAGCTCTCACCTGTCATCTCAGCAGGGGCATCGACATTCATCAATGATAAAATAGTCGGCGCCACATCACTAAGTTTACCACCACGGCGTACTTGCAGCTTTTGCTCACCTACGTAAATTAATGGTACATGTTCTGTCGTATGCTGTGTATGTACTTGACCACTTTCATAGTCTTGCATCTGCTCGCAGTTACCATGATCGGCTGTGATAAGCATATCACCACCAGCAGCACGCACCGCTGACTCGATACGGCCAACACATACATCTAAAGCCTCTACCGCTTTTACCGCTGCATCAAAGATACCTGTGTGTCCAACCATATCACCATTGGCATAATTGACCACCAATACATCATACTTACCAGACTCAATCGCTTCTACTAATTTATCAGTGACTTCAGGCGCGCTCATCTCAGGCTGTAAATCATAAGTTGCAACGTCTGGAGATGGCACTAAAATGCGGGTCTCACCCTGATATTCTTCTTCGCGGCCACCACTAAAGAAAAACGTCACATGCGCATATTTTTCAGTTTCAGCGATACGTAGTTGAGTTTTTCCTTGGTCCTGCAAGTACTCTCCCAATGTATTGGCCAAAGACGTTGGGTAGTAAGCAATGCTGGTTTTTGGATTGTCAGCTAGGACATCTGAATACTTAGTTAACATCACAAATGCCGCCAGCTTTGGCTGTTTTTGACGCGCAAATCCAGAAAACTCATGATCTGGCAGAACAAACGCTTGGGCAAGCTCACGAGCACGGTCAGCACGGAAATTCATAAAAATAAGTGCGTCGTTATCATTGACAGTATATGGCACTTCATCACGTCCAATCACAGTCGTTGGACTGACAAACTCATCAGTCTCACGCGCTTTATAAGCAGCTTGAACAGCGCCATCTGCCCGTGTTGATAGACGATCAGCTTTACCTTCAGTAATCAGCTCATAAGCTTTTTGCACTCTATCCCAACGATTGTCGCGATCCATTGCATAGTAGCGTCCGATAATACTCGCAATTTGTACGCGGCCACCTTCGTAATGAGCATTCAATTTATCAATATAGTCGCGCAGACGATTGATGTACTTATCAGCAGATTTAGGCGGGGTATCACGGCCATCTAAGAAACAATGAATAAAGACATTCTTGGCACCATGGACCAATGCTGAATGACACATACCTTCGATATGGTCTTGATGTGAATGGACGCCGCCATCAGAGAGCAAACCCATAATATGGACGTTACCGCCACGTTCATTGGCCGCTTTGACCGCATTGACCAATGCTTCGTTCTTATAAAATTCACGATTGGCAAGCTCACTTGAGATACGAGTTGAGTCCTGATAAAGAACACGCCCTGCCCCTAAATTCATGTGACCGACTTCTGAATTACCAAACTGACCATCTGGCAAACCAACATCTTCCCCTGAAGCTGAAATCAGCCCATGAGGATATTGCTGATAAATCTTGTCTAAATTTGGCATATTAGCGGCAGCGATGGCGTTATCTTTATCTTCTTCACGATGACCAAAGCCGTCCAATATCATCAAGACATGCGGTATTTTTTTATTCTGTGCACCGTCTTGGTTATTGCTAAGCTGTGTTTTGTTACTATCAATAGAGTCTGATGCTTGTTGGGTACTGGTCATATATTACCGCTCCTCGAGTGAATGAACGCCTATAATGCTGTGTAAGGGAATATAAAGCCCTCTATATTAACACACATCTTGAAATAGCTGAAAAACTGAGCATTTTTCGTGAGTTTATGAATAATTTTATAGGGTTATCTTGTGATGATTTTTCTATGCAAGACAATATAAATGCGGCCAACCAACCAAGCTACGTATCAATCTGTAATTCAGACTTGCAATCACTCTTTTCATTGGTTAAGATAAAACTATTCTGAAGTGTTGGCTAGTAGATGTTTATTCCCTGAGCCGATAATGCTTTACCAGGATGTGGTACCTATTGTCTCATTGTGTATGCCTGCACCGCTTGCGGTGTATCAGGAAACCTGCAGAGATGATGACGCATCCGCCCTGAACTTCACGGTTCATGGGTCACCATCTTACAGCGGCACTTCGGTTGTTTCATTCGGTTTGTACGTATATTCTTTATAAAAATATATTTCCTATAAATAGTATGCTTACTACCACTAAAAAGCCCCTTTCGTCATCGACGAGAGGGGCTTTTTTTATGCTTATGATTTAACTAAATAGTTATTCGTCATTAGCAGACTTGGTAATTTTCTTGACATCTTTAGGGATGTTTTTGGCAGTACCATCAACCGTAGTATGCTGTTTAAACACATCACCAAATGGGTTTTGCTGCTGTTGACCAAATGGATTTTGACCATTCATGCCACCTGCGCCACCGAACGGGTTTTGACCACCCATGCCACCAGCACCGCCAAATGGATTTTGACCACCACCCATTTGACCGCCCATCTGCTTGGCCATCATTTCCATCATTTTTTGCTGATTATTCATGACGTAATTATTGGCCAAGTCTTTTAGCTTTTTTTGCACAGGTGGCAATACTACCAACAGCGCCATCAAATCACTAAGCACCCCAGGAATAAGCAATAAAATACCTGCAGCTGCCATCGCGATACTCTTAATCATCGTGGTCTCTGGCGGACGCATCGCAGGGTTCATCATGCCACCAGCTTTCATTTGCTGTGCCATTGGATTAAGAGCAGCCATGCCTTTGCGCATCAAAGAGATACCGATAACTGCGGCGATAATAAACCACATAAACACCCACCAGCCGCTCATAAACTGAGCAAGCAAATACCACAGTAGCATCTCGATAATAAACCAAACGATGGCTATACCAACTATCTGACCCATAAAGTGTCGTCCTATAAAATAAAAACCAATAAATTGAGCGCCATGAAAATTAAAATGGCTAACATATGATGTATATGGGGATTGGTTGCTATACTATCAAACTTAAGGCTAATTTTTAAGCCATATAGTCGGTACGATATAATTTGGCTACAAGAAAGACAAACGTCAGTGCTACTAGCAGTAGGCTAAGCGAGTCTGACTCCATATCCGATTTCTATAGGACTGAATATAAAATGACAGGTAAGCAAGACGGAATATTATGGCAATTATTATAGGAATTGATCCAGGGTCACGCATGACCGGTTACGGAATAGTACAGCAGACAGGTGACAAGCTGACCTATATCGATGCAGGGACGATTCGTACAGATACCAAAGAGATGCCTGAACGCCTCAAGCGTATCTTCAATGGACTAACCCGTATCACACAGCATCATTTAAAATACGCAGACGAGCCTATCTATACAGCGATTGAGCAAGTATTTATGGCAGAAAACCCTGATTCTGCACTTAAGCTTGGGCAAGCAAGAGGTGCCGCGATTGCAGCGATGGTTGCACTAGATTTAGAAGTGTCAGAATATACGGCTCGGCAGATCAAACAAGCCGTTTGTGGCTATGGAGCGGCAGCCAAAGAGCAAGTACAGGAGATGGTGTGCCGGATATTAGCGTTAGAAGTCGTGCCGCAACAAGATGCTGCCGATGGTCTTGCCTGCGCCATCTGTCATGCTCACTCAAGCCATTCAATGAACAAACTGATCTTGAATAGCGCCATGCGTGGTCGCGGCGCTTCCAAGAAGAAAGGCCGTTGGCGCTTGACCGAAGAAGATTTAGGTAACTTACGTTAAAGATCAGCGTTAAAATAGTGAGGCGTTAAGATAGCGAGGTGTTGCAGCAGAAAAGCGTCAAAATAGATAAACGGCAAAGTAGACATCCCATAAAAAACACGCGCTATTAGACGCGTGTTTTTTTATGACTATGAACATTTCAAATGTTCAAACTATAATAGGCTACTCTACAACTGCACTTTCAATGACAGCATCTAATATATAAGCATACTTTTCATCAGCAGTATCATCTTTAGTTGGTTCACTGATCTCTGATAATTCATCGATATGTAGTGGATAGCGTTGTAAGCGCAATACTTCTTCGTGTTTGCTATCATGCTGATAGCCATCGATTTCACCAACGAATACTCGCCACTGTCCTTCGTGAGTTTTAATGCCCTGATCATTATAAGTAATAGGCTTAACTTGTAAACACTGCTCAGAGTTACCTGCTTCGCAAGGTACTGTTTCGGAGTTTACTGCCCAAAACACCGTTTCACCCTTACTGTTATATTTCGCTTGTGCAGTAAGCCTACCATTCCAAACCAGAGTTACATCATCGTCGGTAAACTGGGTTAATACTGGATTATCGCCTTGATCAATTTTGAACTCATTACTGCCCTGCATCAACGTATTCAAGGTGTTTTCTGCCATATCTAGCTCGCCACAAGACATCTTTGTACTCATACCTTCTTCAGTGGTTACGGTATGCCCTTTTAGCTGATAGCCAGCACTAATCGTATTGCAGCCTACGCTATAGCTTAGCGTGTCTTGCCCTTGATACTGGTTAAATGCAAGCGTTACCTGACTGTTGATATTCGCAAATTCAGCCATAGGTTGTTCATTGGCGTCGACTGCGTTTACTAACGTCCAGCGATGATGAGATAAGGTGGTCGTCAGCTTGTCTTGAGTGGTTAATTCAACAGGTTTAGATTCGTCTGATGTAGGGCTCATACTAGATACCAGACCTTCACTTACGGCTGAGTCTGTCATCTCGCCAGCTTCAGCACCCTGCGATGTATCATTTTCGCTAGACGCCGCGTCTTTTTGACACGCACTTAGCATCAGACTAACTGCCATCATACTGGGTAATAGCAGTAATTTTAACGTTGGCTTATTTCGGCTACCTACCATATTACATACCTCTTAGTAAGCTTGTACAACTTATCTCGCGTACCATCTATATTTTAAAAAAACTATTCCTCTTAAATGAACAATTTAAAAACATAACTAATATAACTAAGCTAGATTAACCACTATAACCTTGGCACTATTAACCTATGTAACGAAATGTTGAATTTTATTATATTCCATAAAAAAACAGCTAACGATTGAGGTTAGCTGTTTTGCTTTATAGCGATCAATTTACCAAATGGGTTAATAGATAAATTTTATGATTTAAACTATTTTTCTAGAACCTTTTAGTCATTCACACTGGCAGGTTTGGCTTTAGCCATATTCTTAATACTGAAGCGTTCATTCATTTTTTGATAAAAACGGGCTAGGTTTTCGCCTTGTTCATTAGGATTAATTTTCAACACTTTACCAAAATCTAAGCTGAGATATAGCACGATATCCGCGAAGCTTAATTGCTCGCCTACTAGGTATTCGCGACCTTCTAATATCGTCTCAAAATACGCCATGGCTTTGACCGCACGAGCAATTGATGGTGCGACGAACTCGGGCACTTGCTCAACACGTTGTGCTTTAGATGGATGACTGTGCTGAAACGCGAGCATCAAGTTATACATCACCTCAAACTCTGCAACACGGCGCATAGAACAAACTTGGGCACGCTGTACCACATCATTACCCATGACCGAACGCTCACCGTAAACACGATCTAGATACTCACAAACTGCCTGCGAATCATTCAATACAGTACCATCATCTAAGGTCAAAACAGGTACGGTCTGCATCGGATTCATTTGCGTAAAGGCTTCTGACATTTGCTCATTTGCCGCAAAATCAATATCGATCACATCGACATCATCCATATCATCAACATCAATACCTTTTGAAGCCAATAGGATAAGCGCTTTACGTGGATTGGGCGCTGTACGGGTAATATATAGTTTTTTCATAGCAAACTCCTTGTAAGAATGATTAGACAGCGATTTGGCGCTGATACGCTTTATTATGGTTATTGTACTGATAAGCACAAATATTGATACGCTATACCACAGTTATAGCCTAATCGGGCCATCATGGCAAAGTGTTATTAATCATAAAGTAGAAATAAATAAAGCCCCATAACCTTGAGTCATGGGGCTTTATTTAATCACATTTATACATCAGTCTAATTATTTGTTTGGTGCAGGTGTGGTACGTAGATACGGCTTAATCTCTTTGTGACCTTTTGGATATTTTGCAGCGATATCTTCGTTTTTCACACTTGGTGGAATGATTACGTCATCACCATCTTTCCAGTCTACAGGTGTTGCAACGTTATACTCATCCGACAACTGTAGTGCGTCAATTACACGGATAATTTCATCAAAGTTACGGCCACAGCTAGCAGGATATGTCAGCGTTAGACGCACCTTTTTATTTGGATCAATAATAAAAACGCTGCGTACCGTATGCGTGCTATCTGCATTAGGATGCATCATGTCATATAATTCAGCCACTTCTTTGTTAGGATCAGCGATGATTGGAAAGTTCATCTCTGTCCCTTGCGTCTCACCGATATCACTCGCCCACGCTTTATGGTCCTCTAAGCTATCGACAGAGATACAAATCGGTTTTACATTGCGCTTTTGAAACTCGCCATTGAGTGCTGCTGCACGACCAAGCTCAGTGGTACATACTGGGGTAAAGTCTGATGGATGTGAGAAAAAAACCACCCAATGATCGCCTGCCCACTCGTGGAAATTAATATCGCCTTCTGTGGTCGCAGCGTCAAAGTTTGGTGCGGTATCGCCTAAACGTAAATGTGCCATGCTTTATTCCTTAGCTATGTTGATGAACGCTTGTATCGACCCGTTGGCCGCGCGCTCTATTATTATCATCGATGTGCTCGCCATAAAAATGCAAAGCACATCCGTAAAAACTGACTTTATAGTAACAAACTGGTTATGAATGTCTTGTGACGGATTGTAATGCGGTTATTCCATTTACCTCTAAGCTGATGGACAAATCTTTTAATGAATTTTATGGACAAGTAGCTTTGATAAATAATTAAACCACCATACCTGCATCCCATAAGCAAAATTCGCACCATAATCATACTTAACTTTATAACTGCACACAAAAAAGCCCATTCCTAGCGTACTAGAAATAGGCTAACTTGCAAACTACTATTGTTCAGTATTATTTCAAAATATCTATTTGGATAAGGATACTTTTCATATACTGAGTCAACATAAATTAAGCTGGCTTATAGCTATCACGCAAGCTAACGATTTGGTTAAATACTGGCTTATCAGTGCTGTGATCTTCGCTATCAGAGATGAAGTAACCTTCACGCTCAAACTGGAAACGCGTGCCAGCATCTGCATTGACCAAAGATGGCTCAACCACTGCATTTAGCTCAGTGAGCGAGTTCGGGTTTAGCGCTTGATAAACATCAGCAACGCTACTTGGATCCTCAGCACTGAATAGCTGCTCATACATACGTACCGTCGCTGGCACACCTTGACTGGCTGATACCCAATGAATCACGCCTTTGACTTTACGCCCTTCAGGGTTATTGCCCAAAGTAGCAGGGTCAATCGTCGCTTTTAGTTCAACGACATTGCCACTTTCATCAGTGATATGCTCAGTGACGGCTAGTACGTAGGTGTTACGCAGACGAATCTCTGGCTTTTCTGGAGAGAGACGCTTGTAGCCTGCTGGCGGTTCAATCTCGTAATCACCTTGATCGATGTATAGCGTCTCGGTAAATGGAATCTCACGCTCACCCATATCCACGTTAGGATGGTTTGGCTGAGTCAACCAAAGCGTCTGAGTCGCATCGTCAAAACGTGCATTAACGCTATCGGCTTTTTGTGACTCCCAACTGCTTACCGCCTCGCTAAAGTTAGTGATCGTCACTTTCAATGGCTTTAGGACTGCCATACCGCGACCAGTAGTTGTCTCTAACGATTGACGAACACTAAACTCTAGTAAACGGAAATCAACCACACTATCCGCTTTGGTCACACCCACACGCTCACAAAAATCGCGCAAGCCCTCTGGCGTATAACCACGGCGGCGCATACCAGCGACGGTCGGCATACGGGGATCGTCCCAACCGCTTACGATACCTTCATCTACCAGTTGTTTTAGCTTACGCTTACTGGTCAATGTATGATCAACGTTTAAGCGGCTAAACTCGTACTGATGTGGTGGTACGTCAAAGCCGATTTTTTCGATGACCCAATCATAGAATGGACGGTGATCTTCAAACTCAAGCGTACATAATGAATGGGTAATTCCTTCTAACGCATCCGAGAGTGGATGAGCAAAGTCATACATCGGATAGATGCACCATTTATCACCAGTCTGATGATGCGCTTGATGCATCACGCGATAGATGACAGGATCACGTAGGTTCATATTTGGGCTGGCCATATCAATCTTGGCGCGCAAAATAGCCTTACCCTCAGCGTATTTACCGTCTTTCATATCGTTGAAAAGCGCTAGGTTTTCTTCAACACTGGCATCACGATATGGTGAAGGCGTTCCCGCTTCATTGAATGAACCACGGTTTTCTTTGATTTGTTCAGGGGTTTGCAAATCAACATAAGCGTCGCCTTGCTCAATCAACTGGATTGCCCATGCATGCAACTGATCGAAATAACCTGAGGCATGATGCGCCTCGCCTGGCCACTCAAAACCTAACCACTGCACATCGTTCTTAATATTGTCGATGTAATCTTGCTTTTCAGCAGTTGGGTTGGTGTCATCAAAACGCAGATTGCACACACCGCCGAACTCTTTGGCCACACCAAAGTTTAAGCAGATAGATTTTACGTGGCCTAAATGCAAGTATCCATTTGGCTCAGGCGGAAAGCGCGTTACAATTTGCTGATATTTTTGCGCATTGACATCGTCACGAATGATATTACGAATAAAATCGTTTTTTGGTTCATCTTTTTGTGCATTGTTGCTTGAGTGATCACTCATCGGGCATTGCTCCTAACGCAAATTGTCAGTTCATGGTGCGTGCCATCACGCATCACGAAACGTTTAAACTAAAGTGTTAAAATAAAACGAGAATATTAAAACTTAGATAGTGCGACCGCATTATCAAAATTTTTCAAAAATGGGTAAAGTTGCGTTATTCTATCAGGTTTCGCAAACGCATTAACAGCCTGATACATGACACGGGATAAAAAAGCCGTTAGACTACCCGTAACTTTTTAATCACTAATTTTTAACCACCACTTGACAGCGTCATTTAAGGCGCTGCAACAAAAAAGGAATATCCCATGGTAGACATGCCACCAGTAGTAGAACTAGAAACCAATATGGGTGCGATCGTTATCGAACTCAACGAAGAAAAAGCACCAAAAACTGTAGAAAACTTTTTGAACTACGTAAAATCTGGTCAGTATGACGGTACAATTTTCCATCGCATCATTGATGGTTTCATGATTCAAGGCGGCGGAATGGACGCTGAGATGAATGAAAAACCAACCAATGCGCCTATCGAAAACGAAGCGGACAATGGTCTAAAAAATGACAAAGGTACTATCGCAATGGCGCGTACCCAAGATCCGCATTCAGCGACTAGCCAGTTCTTCATCAACGTAAAAGACAACGACTTCCTAAACCACTCTGGCAAAAACATGCAAGGTTGGGGTTACACCGTATTTGGTAAAGTAACAAGCGGTATGGACGTTATCGAGAAAATGCGCAGCGTACCAACTGGTCGTTTCGGCATGCATGCTGATGTGCCAAAAGAGCCAGTTGTTATCAACTCAGCAACCATCATTACTCAGTAGTAGTTATTTAATAGCAGCTAGTCAGTAATATTTACTTAGCGATAGCTGTGAATGAGCGAGCACTTTCTAGTAGAATTTACTAAGTCATGCTCGCCATACGATAAGTCACGAGGACCAAGATAAATGCAAAGTTTTAATCACTTAATCACGACCCGCCCTCATCAAGTGCGGCAAGTATTGATTAGCGATTTGCATTTATCGCCTCAGGAGCCTGCCTTAGTGCAGGCTTTTTTGGCGCTATTAGATGACTGTCTCGCCCTGCCAGCGCTCAAACGCCTCTTTATATTGGGTGATTGGTTTGAGGTGTGGCTAGGTGATGATACGTATCTGTCCCTATCGAAAGAGAAGGAGTCAGGAGATGAGCAGAAAAAACATTGGCTAACTCCGCTCATAGCTAAACTCAAGCAGCTACGTATCAATGGCTGTGAGATATTGGTTATGCACGGTAACCGTGATTTTTTATTGGGTCAGCCGTTTTGTAATCTGTTCGGTGGAGAGCTTATCAACGAGCCATATATTTTGCCTGTTGGTCAGCAGAACTACCGCTTAGAACACGGTGACGCACTATGTACTGATGATAAGAAATATCAGTTCTTTCGCAAAATTATGCGCAACCGTTTAACTCAGTGGTATTTGCTTAATAAGTCATTAGAAAAACGCTTAGTCATCGCAGAAAACATGCGTAAAAGAAGCCAGCAGAATAATGCGAACAAAGCTGCGCATATCATGGATGTGAATGATAAAGCTGTACGTCAGGCCATCACTACTAGCGATGCATTATTACACGGACATACTCATCGTCCAGACATTCATCAGGTAACTAATGATAAAAAGCGCTACGTGCTTGGCGACTGGCGATTGTTAGATAAAGACACTCGCCAGCCGAAAGTCAGTGCCGTGATTGGTGCAGTTACAGATGACGAGCATTCAAATGACGGTTTTAGTAGTAATGATTTAAGCAGTAATGATGCTGAGTTTGGATTATTTGAGTTTACAATGTTTGTTTGACTTGATCGTTGAATCTATCTAAAAAACAAAAAGGGTCTGTTGAAATATCAACAGACCCTTTTTATTTTTTACCACAATTCTTTCATTACACTTTTAAATAGCTCATCGCTTGCTAGCTATTTAAGGTATTAGCTTAAAGAAATGCTGACGGTAATGCTTTAGCTCACGGATAGAGTCACGAATATCGTCTAAGGCTAAATGACTGCCACCTTTTTCGAAGTTCTTTAAGATATCAGGACGCCAGCGGAAACAAAGCTCTTTAATTGATGACACGTCAAGATTACGATAATGGAAGAAACGCTCAAGCTCTGGCATTTGACGCGCCATAAATCGACGATCTTGGCAGATAGAATTACCACACATTGGCGACTTACCACTATCGACCCATTTGTTTAGGAACTTGATGGTCTCCGCTTCGGCTTCTGCCAATGTCACCGTACTACGACGTACACGATCGACCAATCCTGACTGACCATGCTGCTTGGTATTCCAGTCATCCATCTTATTTAAGACTTGATCTGATACTTTGATAGCAAACACAGGCCCTTCAGCAAGTACATTCAAATCTTCGTCAGTAACGACAGTAGCAATCTCGATAATCTCATCGTTTAAGGTATCAAGTCCGGTCATTTCTAAATCAATCCACACCAGCCCTTTTTTGCCTTGATTTTTGATTTTAATCTTATTGGGATGGTCACCGGTAGTCATACAATATCCTATGGTCATTAAATTTTGGGACAGTTTTAAACATAATTTAAAAAACGTATTGCGGTTGAATACTCATATTCAGGCAGGTTTGTCATGCACTGATTGATTCAAAAAATCTAGCAAGCAGCTAAAATATTACAAAACCACTGTCTGCCGCAGACGCTTTAGGCTGTATGTTAGCAAATTTTCACGCTACACTTAGCAATATTTTTATAATAGGTCAAAAACCCATGGCATTAATCCGGCAACGCAAACTGACTAAACAACAGATTCGTCGCATCGACAAGCAGCAACTGTCCAATCAAGATAGTATTGATGACAGTTTGATGGATGGCGTGGTCATGGCGCATTACGGTAAGCAACTAGAAGTACAAGTCACTAGCCTGCCAGCTGTCATACCTGAGCAGCCAGAGATTGCACCTGATGATCCTGAGCCGTTTTGGCAAACGCTTGAATTGAATGATATTTGGCGCTGTCATGTGCGTACCAATCTACCGATGCTAGCTGCTGGCGATCAAGTGCGCTGGAATGCCGACTCTAATACTGGCTTTGGTCGTATCGAAGCGGTCAAACCGCGTACATCGCTGGTCTCTCGTCCTGACCGCTATCACAAGCTCAAGCCTGTTGCCGCCAATGTCGATATTCTGGCGATTGTTTTTGCGCCATTGCCTGCCGCCGCGCCAACGCTGATCGATCGCTATCTCGTGGTATGCCATCATGCAGGTGTCAAACCACTATTGGTACTCAACAAAGCCGATTTATTAGCAGAAGAGAACGGCGTGGACACCAATGAACTATTGGCACAATATGCCGCGCTCGGTTATGAAAGCGTTCTAACTTCGGTCGATTGCCCTGAAAACATCGCTGAGAGCGATGAGCAAGAAGGCCTTGATGAACTAAAACGCTATATAGATAAAAAGCTGGTCATCTTCGCGGGTCAATCTGGCGTCGGCAAAAGCAGTCTAATCAATGCCCTTTTGCCTGACTCTGGACAGAGCGTCAATATCATCTCGCAAAACTCTAAGCTTGGTCAGCATACTACGACGACCAGTCGACTGTTGCCATTCAATCCAGAAGATCTCACTCAAGGCGGTATCGTTGATACACCAGGGATTCGTGAATATGGCATTTGGCACCTTACTCCTGATGATATTATTTCAGGCTTCGTTGAGCTAGCACCATTGGCCAGCGGTTGCCAATTCCGTGACTGTCGCCATACTCACAACAGCAAAGGCTGTGCACTATGGCAAGCCGTAGCTGATGGTGAAGTATTGCAGCGCCGCGTTGAAAATCTCGTCACGCTACGAGAAGAGGCAGATACGAAGCCTTATTAGTATTTGGCTTGTTACTGTTCGTTTTAATTAAACACGGTCTTGTGAGTAGATATTTTTATTAGGCTGAGAAGATCCATAGATAGGTGCAATAACCGCCCAATTATTGCCTATGTCATCGCCCGTTTACTATAGATGGCCTTATCGGTATAATAGCGCCTTGTTCATTATCATTGGGCTGTCTTCTCAGCTTAATAGAACACTTATTTTTTTGGAGGTATGGTTT
Source organism: Psychrobacter sp. NPDC078929 (assembly GCF_050267985.1). NCBI lineage: Bacteria > Pseudomonadati > Pseudomonadota > Gammaproteobacteria > Moraxellales > Moraxellaceae > Psychrobacter > Psychrobacter sp. NPDC078929. The sequence goes on from NZ_JBNNFX010000001.1 coordinate 161,156, forward strand.
GGATCGTGCGCTGGAATTTGTGGGCAACCACCCGTTTTTATTTGGTATATTAGCCGTACTTGCTATACTGTTTTTTACGATTGAAAACAAACGTAGCGGTAGAAAAATATCGCCTAACACGCTTGGCATGATGGTCAATTCTCAAAACGCGCAGCTTATCGATATTCGCGCTAAGAAGAAGTTTGAATCAGGCTATATTCAAGGCAGCCGCAACATACCATTCACTGACCTCAAAGACCGCTTAGAAGAGATTCGCGCGATTGAGCAGCCGGTGATTATCATCTGCGACATGGGCGTCCAAGCAGGCGCTGCGATTCAGATGATTGGTAAAGATAGTGTCTATCGCTTAGAGGGCGGTATTGGCGGCTGGCAAGGCGCTGGCATGCCGTTGGTTGGTGTAAAAGACGCCAAAGCAAAGGCTAAAGGTAAAACAAAACCAAGTCTAAGCAAGTAATAGATCTGTATAGGCGCTTAAGTGAAGCGTTTATACACATCGCTTAGCCCATGTTTGTGTGACCTGACTGACGTTATCAGCGCTACCAACGCTATAAAGAAGACACCTTTTTATTGGGTGTCTTTTTTTGTGGTTTATTTTTTATGTTCTATTTATCATGTTTTATAGCACTAAAATACGTTTTGAGCCAAAACGGCTTGAATTTGTCATGCTCATCCCCACTTTAGTAATGAGCATCACCGAATGCATTTTTACTTTACTCATTGATAACAGACTATACCAACGCTTAGACTATGATAATTTATCATGCTTTTTATAATACGTTTGTTATCCCATAAATTTATAAATAAGGATTTACCATGACTGTATCTGTGAAAGTTTACACTACCCCTATCTGCCCATACTGCTCAAACGCCAAACAACTACTAAAAACCAAAGGTGTTGATTATGAAGAAATCGGCATGCACGATATGAGCAGCGAAGAGCGTCAAGCGTTGATGAAAAAAACCAATAATTACCGCACTGTGCCGCAAATCTTCGTTGGTGAAACTTTCGTCGGTGGTTTTGATGAGCTCAACCAAATGAACCAGCAAGGCAAACTTGACGAGCTATTGGCAGGTTAATCTGCTACCTTTCTTTACTGTCTGTCTTTACTTATGTAAAGACAGACAGTGGCAGGTTTTAATAGAGCAGTAAGAAGTAACGATAAAAAATATCGAGACAATACCAAAAAATAGTCTCGATTTATATTACAATGAACTTTTATTAAAATGACGATTTGCCCAATCATTTGATTTAATTTTAGAGGATTTACCATGGCTGAAGAACAAGCACAACCACAATTGGCACTAGAACGCATCTACGTAAAAGACATGTCACTTGAAGTCCCAGGCGCTAGCGTATTTACCAAAGAGTGGAACCCAGAGCTTGATATCAATTTGTCTAGCAACGCTGAAAAATTAGATGACGATCATTATCAAATCATCCTAACTGTGAGCGTTACTGCCAAAAATGCGGAAGAAGCAGCATTTATCGCTGAAGTGCATCAAGCAGGTATCTTCTTACTAAAAGACATTCCAGAAGATCAAATCGGTCAAATCCTAGGCGCATACTGCCCTAACGTGTTGTTCCCATATGCTCGTGAAGTCATCAGTGACATCGTGACGCGTGGTAGCTTCCCACAATTGCTACTAGCACCTGTGAACTTTGATCAAGCGTATGCACAGAGTCAGCAGCAAGCACAAGTTGATGCTCAAGGTAATGCTTAAGCGCTAACCAAAAATATATGAGCTCTACCAGTCGTATATTTGATAAAGGGCCGTTTACTTATAATGAGTAAGCGGTTTTTTTGTGTGTGTTCTCATAAGGCATAAAAAAACCCTGCTATTAAACAGGGTCTTCAACGACTACATCGACTGGCTAAATCAATTAGCTAATATCGAACATTAGCCTTTTAGTGCAGATAGGATTTGCTGCTTAACGTCATCGATACCTTGCGTACCATCAAACTTATCATAGTTAGGCGCATCATCGCCTTCTTTAGCTTTGTCTTGGTAAAAACCAACCAATGCTGACGTTTGCTCATGATAAGTAGATAGACGGTCACGGATAGTCGCTTCTTGGTCATCTTCACGCTGGATAAGCGCTTCACCAGTGACGTCATCGATGCCTTCAACCTTTGGTGGATTGTGATCGACATGATAAACACGACCTGAACCTGGATGCTGACGACGGCCAGACAAGCGGCTCACGATTTCGTCATCAGGTACACTGATTTCGATAACATGGTCAATAGCAACATCAGCGTCTGCAAGTGCTTGCGCTTGAGGAATAGTGCGCGGGAAACCATCTAGGATACAACCATTCACACAATCAGGCTTAGCGATACGCTCTTTCACTAGGTTGATAATGAGGTCATCAGAAACCAAACCACCAGCATTCATGATATCTTTGGCTTTTTTGCCAAGCTCGCTACCTTCTTTAATTGCTGCACGTAGCATGTCGCCAGTTGAGATCTGTGGAATATCATATTCTTTAGAAATAAACTGGGCTTGGGTACCTTTACCGGCGCCTGGTGGTCCTAGTAAAATAATACGCATCATTACACGACTCTCCTTAATAGATAGGATTTTGGGATTAATAAAACTCTGGGATTAGTTGTTTGCAAAGCTACCTTACCTTGTGGCCCTGCAAAGCTCAAGTATTTTCATTATTGATGTGACAAGTTGGCATGACTTATCTGTTCATACATGGTCAATTCAAGATAAAAAGCAGCAGTATTGACTGCGTTTGGAGTGCCCATTTATATATCTGGGTTACCTTTATATCTCTTTTAATCAAGTCAATCATAACACTGCTGCTCGCGTCCATACTGAGCAACAGCGTCTATATAATAAATACCATTAGCGTCCAGTATTTATATTACTACTATGGCTATGGAACTTGCTGATTTATTTCCACGTTGACCTGATTTTGTTCTGCGCTGATAACCACGGGATTACCCGAGAGGTCGCCTGACTCTGCGGTAGCATTGCCACTATGACTGATACGAGCGATGACCGCTAGCTGTACTTTATCAGAACGAGCCGACCCTAGGGTACGCTCTGGCATCATAGCATCAAGATCACTTAGGCTAATAACCGCTTCGCCTTGTTTGATATTGCTAATCGGTAGACGCTTAGCCGCAAATGGTGGACCACCTTTCACGTCACGTATCGCTACAAACAGCGTATCGTCAGCTTTTACCAATGGTAACAGACTAGCATTTATTTTGACTGTCACTTCGACGCCTTCAGAGGCTTGCTGTTGCTGCATCACCACATTAGCGCTAAGCTCATCTAGACTTGATAGCGCTTGCGTATGATCACCTGGTTTGGCCGCGATACTGTCACGCAGACGTTTAATCCAGCCTTGCGCTTGATCGAAGTTGCTAGCACGTGCCTCACCCATCGCCATAAGCATTTGTGCGCCCTCATGCTCTGGGTTTTTGGCCAGTATGTTTTCTAACACTCGGCGGCTATTGGCATCTAACTGACCCTTATTAGCAAAGAAACTAATCTGCGCATAAGTGGTCGCAATTTCTTCGTTATCAGGTGATAGACGATAAGCGCGCGACAAAGCCTCTAATGCCGAATCAGTCGCCTCTAATGACAAGAACAGCTCTGATAGGCGCATCCAGCGATTGTAGTCACTGGCATGACGATAGACGTTAGTCTGCATGGCACTAATCAGCTGATTACCATCTTCAATTGCCCAAGCCGGTGGCTGATCGATTCTACCTGTTAATAGATCGTCTGCCACTTGACCGACTTTGTCCTCAGCAGCCCATAGCTCAAATACAGGTGTGCGATCACCGACCATCAGATATGCCATGGCCGTTAATACAGGCACCCAAACCATAATAATCAATCGGCTTTTGATACCTGGCGTGACCATTGGTGACACTTCACGCTGAGCATCCAAAAGCTGACGTTCAAGCTCAAGCTTCTGGTTTTGATAGTGATGGTCATCAATGATACCACTGTCTTTGTCTGTTTTCAGCTCTGCTAGTCGCTCACGAAACACAGCAACGTTGATATCCAGCAGTTGATTGTCCACAGGCATGCTATGCGAACGCGGTGCTCTTAACCACGGCTTAATGGTGATAACACCCAATAAAAGAGCGACAAGTAAACTTAGCGCAATAAATAAGCCAACAGTAGAAAATATGGTCATTTTTTGCCCCCAAGGCTTGTAGTGTCGTCTTTGTCATCGTTATTGGCTCGTGACAATAAGCGATCAAGTTCTGCTTTTTCAGCGGCAGACAACGCTTTGACATGGTTGTCTACTGCTACACCACTCTCACCGCTGGCAACAAGCTGACGGCGTTTACTTTGCCAAAACCAACCGACCAATAAAACGATCAATAATAACGGTGGGAAAAACCATAAAATCCATGTTGAAGGACGTACTGGCGGCTTATAACTGATAAAGTCGCCATAACGCTCTTGCATATAGGCTCGAATCTCGCCGTCGCTACGCCCATCTTTTATCAAATCATAGGTTTTTTGCTTTAAGTCTTGCGCAATTGGCGCATCAGACCCCGCCAAGTTCTGGTTTTGACATTTCGGGCAGCGCAGCTCTTCGATGAGACCGCGATACTGGGCTTCTTGTTGCACAGAATCAAAATCGTAGACATCAATGGCAGCAAAGCTTGCCATACTCAATAGACAAGCGATAAACAAGCTTGCTAACTTTATGGTCGCCTTTCTTATTTGGTAGGCTATCATTTGCACGCCTCCGCAACTTGGCTAGGATCTGGACTGACCCCATTATTACTAGCGTCATTGAGTACCATTAAGCAAGGAGTAATACGGTCTTGCCAGTTGGCTTCATTAATCTCACCAATAATATGCTGACGAATAATGCCATCACCATCGACGATGAAAGTCTCAGGCGCACCAGTCAGACCTAAGTCAAGAGCGAACTGTCCTGACAAGTCCTGAATAGACATAGAGAACGGGTCGCCACCGCGATTCAGATACCCTAACGCATCACCAATATCATCTTTGTAGTTTACGCCCACTAAGTTAACACCGCGCTCTTCTAGCTTCATCAAAAAAGGATGCTCAATGATACAAGTTGGACACCAAGAGCCCCAAATATTCATGAGGAATGGCTTATCTGGCAAGTTGTCATTGGTCATAATACGACTGGTATCTGATAACAATGGCAACTCAAAAGCAGGTACTGGACGCTCAAGCGCTGTATTGGTTACGATATCAGTCGGTTTACCCAAACGCATATAGAGCATGGCGACCAAACCAATAAAGATAACCAGCGGAATCAAAAACCCAATTTTAAGTTTTTTCTTACTTTTTACTTTATTGCTGCTCGCAACTTTAGGGTCTTTGACAGCCTCTTGCTGAGCTTTTCTATCAGGTTCATTGTTTGAGGTAGTCATATTAACGCTCCCCTATCTTTGTAGCTGACGTATCCAAATCTGCAACCGTCGCAAAGCCTGATTTTTTGGCCGCGATTTGCGCAGGTGTTTTGGTTTTTTTGATACGGTAACGATTGTCTAGCATGCTGAGCAAGGCACCGAACGCCATGATAAGCGCACCCAACCATATCCAGCGGATAAGCGGTTTGACATAGATACGGAAAGCCCATTCATTGCTATCTTCAGCAATCGGCTCACCAAGTGCTACGTAGACATCGCGCATCAAATTGGCATCAATCGCAGCCTCTGTCATCGGCATCATACTGATAATATAGTTACGCTTTTCGGGATATAACGTGGTCACTTCTTGACCGTCTTTACTGACTGTTACTTCTGCTTGCGTAGCGTCAAAGTTACTGCCTTTTACTTCGCTAAAATCTTTTACCGTAAAGTCATAGCCTTGCACATTGACACTATCATTAGGCCCTAATGCCACATCACGCTCAATACTCAACGTAGTGGTAAATGCCACGCCGATGACCGCAATGATGACACCAATATGAGCAGTTTGCTGACCCCAGTAGCTCAGACGCAACTGACGTAAACCGTTTAAGCGACTTGGTGCGTTTTTGGTCTTGTCTTTGAAATCGACAACCATCCATAGCAACACCCAAAAGCTCACAGCCAATGTGACACCGATATTTAGCATCGCCGACGGACTGGTGAAATAGGTAATAATGGCGGCCAATACCAAACTACTCACCGCAATGACCATGCCAGCACCCAATAACGGGCGGCTGTCTTGTTTCCAGCGGATATTAGAGCCCATACCCATCGCTACCAGTAGCAGCCATGTCAACGGCACAAATAGAGCGTTGAAATACGGAGGGCCAACAGATACCTGACCTAAGTTAAAGGCATCAGCAATAATAGGATATAGCGTACCAAGTAGTACGACTAAGGTTGAAATTAGAATGATAACGTTGTTAATCACTAGAAATGATTCACGTGAGATAAGTCGATACTGACTCTCGACCGTCAAACGCCAACCACGTACAGCAAACATCAACAGACCACCACCGACGATAATACCGAGAATGACTAGAATCACTAGACCACGCGTCGGATCAGCGGCAAATGAATGCACTGAGGTGATGACACCTGAACGTACTAAGAACGTACCAAGCAGACTAAGCGCAAAAGCAAAGATTGCGAGCATAATAGTCCATGCTTTAAATACACCGCGTTTTTCGGTGACAGCAAGTGAATGCAGTAGCGCTGTTCCTGCCAACCATGGCATCAATGAGGCGTTCTCTACTGGATCCCAGAACCACCAACCGCCCCAGCCAAGCTCATAATAAGCCCACCATGAGCCAAGCGCGATACCGACTGTTAAGAACCCCCAAGCCGCCAATGCCCATGGACGCGACCAGCGTGTCCATACCGCATCCAAACGCCCTTCCCACAATGCTGCCATACAAAACGCAAATGGCACAACCATACCCACATAGCCCATATAAAGCATCGGTGGGTGAATGATCAGACCAAAATCTTGCAATACAGGGTTTAGATCCGCGCCATCAACAGGTAGATTTGGCAATGTGCGATCAAATGGCGATGAGGTAAAGATAAGCATCGCCAGCATCATCATCTGCACGCCTGCCAATATCACCAGCACTCGCGCACGCATAGACAACGGCAACCCACGACTGAAGTAAGAGACCAGCGCACACCAAGTGGCCATGATGGTCATCCAAAGCAACAGTGAGCCTTCATGCCCGCCCCATGTCGCCGACAGCTTGTAGTACCAAGGCAGCAATGTATTGGAATGCTGAGTGACATAGACGAGACTAAAGTCGTTGTAATAAAAGCCTGCCATCAGCGCTGCAAATGAGGTAATCATTGCCGCAAATTGCGCCCATGCTAGACTTGGCGCCAAACGCTGCCAAGCGACGTGGTCACGCATGACGCCAATGGTTGGTAGTACCACCTGCAAAATCGCCAATATAAAAGCGGCCAGCAAGGCAAAATAACCCAATTCTGTGATTAACATACGGTCTAACCTTGTTTACCTTGGATACAATTAAGGGTTCACCGATGGCATTGCTAGCCACTGGCAAACGCTAATAGTCCTTTATGCGGTCATAGTTTACGGTTAAAAACTGAGGTTTCAATTGCTGTAGAAGCACATAAAACCCGCTACTATCATTGTGACGTACCAATATGAATGATTGATACAAAATGCTTATCTGTTGTTAATTTTACATTTTTTAGTTATTCAAAGCTTATTCAATACAGCCGTTCATGACTAATTAAAAATACTTATTGATGCATTATTGCATCGAGGGGAAAAATACTAACACTAAATGCAACCAACCTGCTAGAAAACCAGTCAAACCGCCCAAAACAATCAACGTCATCTCATCCTCGCGGAAAGCTGGACGTAACAGATTTTGAAACTCATTTGGCGTGAGCGCACGTATTCTATCGCGAAACAGACCAAATATTTTACTGGCTCGGCTTTCATTTAGCTCAGGATCTCGCAGTGGTACCATCGTCGCGACAATAGATTTGTCGATAATGGTATTTTTGAGTTGTCCATAATCACGGCGACCCAACCCCACACGTAATGTCGTGCTAATCACTGGTGACTCTAGCACCGTATATAAATGTGACTTCATCAAATCACGCGTTTGCGCTGAGCGGTCACCATACATCATCTCATTCATGATGTTTTCTAGAGTGACCAAATCCTTTACCACAATTTCAGCAAAAACCTCAGAAACTTCCTCTTGGCGCTTCATAAAGCCGCCTTGTAAGCGATACTTTGCGATATGCGGTATGACGGGTTTGATAAATGGAAAGCGACTCTGCACCGTAAACAGCTTCAAATAAGGTATAAAGTGCGGCTCTACTGGATTAAACACCATCCAAATGGCAATCCAATTGGTGAGAAAACCCCAAATTGCGGCAAAGAACGGAACGGTCCAATGCTGCGGCACCACCAAAAATATAAACATCTGGATAATACCAAATACCAGACCAATCAAAGCACTGATATGCCAGATAAAATCGATCTCTTTTTGGCCGACCTTTAAAAACATATTGACCATCAGGCGACGATCGTTTTCCATGGTATTGACAATCATTTTACGCATATCGACCAAGTCTTCGACATGATAAGTCAAATCTGTCACAAGCGACTGCATAATACTAGGGAGCTCTTTATGGGCTTGCGCATAGACACGACGCTTTAGGGCGTAAGGTAGATTACCCCATAATGCTGGCGAGTGATCCAGCATAATCTCATCAATCAATGGCTCAAGGTTTTTGTCTACCGTATCAGTGACAAATATCGCCATTTGCTCAGGCTCCATCGCCTTAAAAAACTCATCAAGTGAACCGAGTTTTGAGAGCGTCTGGTCAACGATAACCCCTGATATCTTGCCCGCTTTGCGCGGAACAATACCTTGCCAACCGATACCTGGCAGCCCAAAAAATGGGAAGTTAGGAATACGAATACCCCAAAACTTGACCGGATAGAACAGCATCTTGAGCGCCATCCACACATGTACCCAAGTGACGAATGCCGTCACTGGTGGGATGGTCAGCATGGCAAAGAACTCTGGGTGTTCAGCTATCGTCTGCCATAATGAATTTACGTCCATGACTTATCTAGTCCCTGACAGGTTGATTGTCGTTGCTAATATTGTCGTTACTGATAACGAGACTTTAGCAAAATGAGAACGTTTCAAAAGACGCTCCGCCCATAATAACTACTATAAAATAAATCGCCTGATTTTAGCATACTTGCCATTTATTAGCACATATAGACCAGCGGCAAGTTGTGACTAAAGATGACATGGTTCGTATCGTCTATTAACCAACAAAAAACTAAATATAATCCAGGGCTTGGTCAGTAGATAATCAATACAAAATATATGACTGAGTACTGCGTCTGCTCATTTGTTCTGTTATAATTTGTAGTGCAATAACAAAGACTACCTGCGTATAAATGACTGCATGACGATTTCACACCATACCCTTCTATGTGATTGAAACCATTTGCATTATCTTTTAGACTCACCGCACTTTGGTTAACCAACCTGCCCTCTTATTTTTCTTTTATTGACTCACTGACCGTTTGGGCTCTGATCTTCTATGAATAAACCGATAACTCCCAATACCGAACAGGTCAACAGTACCTTTACCAATCGTATTATCATCTTTGGGATTATAATATTGATTGGTTTGGGCGGTTTGATAACACGTTATGGGTATTTGCAAGTCTACGCTCATGATCAGTACACAACACAAGCCGATAACAACCGTATCAAACTGATATCTGCGCCGCCTAGTCGTGGGTATATCTATGATCGTAACGGAGTAATATTGGCAGACAATCAGCCTGTATTTACAGCGATGCTCAGCCCTGATGAGGTGGAAAATCCTGAGCGTACACTGCATCTGCTCGCGCCGATTTTTGATTTAACCGATACAGATATTACTGATATCTTGGCGCGTCTAAGTAAAAATAAAAATGACCCTGTGACGATTAAGATTGATTTAACAGAAGCACAGTTGGCTCAATTTAGTGAGCGTAAGCCATTCTTCCGCGGGGTCTCTATTCAGAGCAAGCTTACGCGCTCTTATCCTTATGATGAGCTGTTTGCTCATGTCATCGGCTATGTCGGACGTATCAATGACAAAGAGTCAAAGCGTATTGATAAAGACCGTTACGCTGGTACTGACTTGATTGGTAAGATTGGTATCGAAGACTACTACGAAGATATTTTGCTTGGGCAACCGGGTTATCAATCGGTAGAGACAGACGCACATGGGAATATCTTACGTCAATTGGATACCAAGCCGCCGATAGCGGGTAACGATATTACATTGAGCTTGGATTATGGTTTGCAAACCATCGCCCAGCAGCAACTTGATGGACGCCGCGGTGCAATCGTTGCTATAGACCCAAAAAACGGTGACGTCTTAGCATTTGTTAGTAATCCAAGCTACGACCCTAACCCTTTTATATCAGGTATTTCTTTCAAAGACTACGACGATCTGCGTGAAGATTTGGATCAACCACTGTATAACCGTGCGCTACAAGGTACCTACCCACCTGGCTCTACTATCAAACCGTTCGAAGGTTTGGGCGGTATTCATTATGGTCTACGCGATTGGAACAGCACTATCTACGACCCTGGTTATTTTAGCTTACCTGGTGATACGCATCGATTCCGCGACTGGAAACGTGGCGGTCATGGCACGGTAGATCTGAAAAAATCCATCGCGATGTCGGTCGATACTTATTATTATAAGTTGGCTTATGAAATGGGTATACAGCGTCTGCACGACTGGATGGTACGCTTTGGTTTTGGTGAAGATACTGGTATTGATTTGCCTAATGAAAAATCAGGCATCATGCCATCACCAAAGTGGAAAAAAGACACTTACGATAAAGATTGGCTACCGGGCGAAACCATCTCGGTCAGTATTGGACAAGGGTATTTCTTGGCAACACCATTACAGATTGCCAACGCTACAGCCATGACAGCCAGTAAAGGTCAGCACATTACTCCGCATTTATTAAAGAGCAGTGACGGTGCCGCGGACGTCAAAATTATCACTAAGCCAGATGGTAAAATCGACTATAACGGTAAGCCGTCTGACTGGTTGCGTATGCATGATGCGATGGAAAGCGTGGTAGAAAATGGTACAGGACGCGGTATCTATACCCCGCGCTATCGTATCGCTGGTAAAACAGGTACTGCACAGGTGAAATCTATTGCGCAGGGCAAACGCTACGATAAGTCAGCAATAGATAAGCGCCACTGGGATCATGCTTGGTTTAATGGTTTTGCGCCAGTAGAAGACCCGCAGATTGCCCTTGCGGTATTGGTCGAAAATGGCGGCGGTGGTAGTGCTGTTGCAGCGCCTATTGGCCGTGCTCTATTTGACTACTGGATGCTACAACGCAAAACTGATCCGATATTGCCGCCGTCCGCTGATGAGCTAAAAGTCATTAAACGCCAAAAGGCTTTTGAAAAAGCGATGCGTGATGCCATTCGTGATAAAGAAGCAAAAGCATTGGAAGAGAAAGAAGCCGCGGAAGCTGAAGCGGCAGCAGCAACGTCTGAGTAACTAGACGTTTAAGCAGTTAATAGTATAAAAAGTAAAACCTAGTGAAATAAGACTTAGTAAAGTAAAACCTAGCATAGAATTGGTAAGCGAGACACAATAATGAAAAAAGCCTCAAATGGACGCGCACCAAAGAATAACCGTAAGACGAAAAGTGCGGCAGCGGGTGATGTGCGCATTATCGGTGGTCAGTTTAAGCGCCGTATTGTAAGTTTCATTGATGCAGATGGCCTGCGCCCGACCCCAGATCGCTTGCGGGAGACTTTATTTAACTGGCTACTCGCTGACATTCATGACGCCCATGTACTCGATAGCTGCGCTGGCAGTGGCGTACTAGGATTTGAAGCACTATCTCGCGGTGCGGCCCACACAACATTTATCGAAATCAATCCAGCACAAAGTAACATGCTACGTCAGAGTGCTGAGCAATTACGTCTTGAAGCTGCTGCTTACCAAATCATCACTGGCACTGCTAAGCAAGTATTACGTCAAGAGCAACTGACTGCACGCCTTTTTGACATTGTATTTATCGATCCACCTTATGCTCAGGATTTATGGCAGCCTATTTTGACTGCGCTTATTACCAATGCCTTAATCAATACTGAAACACTAATTTATTTAGAAGCTGATAAAGATTTGTCAGCACAGCTTAAGCAATTGGAAGCGTCGCTAAATGAGAATTTAGCCTCTCAATCGAGCGTTACTCAGCAACCAATCACTTTTGAATGCTTGAAACAAACCAAAGTCGGACAAGTTGTCGCTGGACTTTATCGTCTATCATCGTCATAATTGTCGGGTTAATGAAAGCCGTTAACGTATTTTACAAATGTTTAGAACCGCTAAAAACTGGCCGACGCTGCAGTTTAATGTATATAAGGCGAAAATAAACCCCAATGCAGCTTGCAAGCGTAGGCGCTACTGCTTATAATGTGCAGTCTGTTTTTTGAGAGCCCCGTTCCCAGCTAAACTCTCAACGAATTCTAATTTTAAGGTTTTATCATGAAAACACTTAGTGCAAAACCAGCTGAAGTGACCCATGACTGGTATGTCGTAGATGCTGACGGCAAAACCCTTGGTCGCTTAGCCACTCAAATCGCAACTCGCTTACGTGGCAAGCACAAGCCTTCTTTTACTCCGCACGTTGATACTGGTGACTTTATTGTTGTCATCAATGCTGACAAAATCACGGTAACGGGTAAAAAAGCACAAGACAAAAAGTACTATCGTCACAGTGGCTACCCAGGTGGTATTAAAGAAACCAACTTCAATAAGTTGCTTGCACATAAGCCTGAAGATGTTCTACACAAAGCAGTTAAGGGTATGCTTCCAAAGGGCCCTCTTGGCTATGCGATGATCAAGAAGCTGAAACTTTATGCGGGTACTGATCATCCACATACTGCACAGCAACCTAAAGAACTAGACATCTAAGGATATACTTATGGAACGCAATTACGGAACTGGTCGCCGCAAGACGTCTACTGCTCGTGTATTTTTATCAAAAGGTACTGGTAGTATCGTTGTTAACGGTAAGCCACTTGACGAATACTTCAGCCGTGAAACTTCACGCATGGTTGTACGTCAGCCATTAGAACTACTAGACTCTGTTAACGCATATGACTTATATGTAACTGTTGCAGGCGGTGGTATTAGTGGTCAAGCTGGCGCAATCCGCCACGGCATCACACGTGCATTAATCGAAGCTGACGAAACTTTGAAGCCTGCCCTAAAAGCAGCTGGTTTTGTTACTCGTGATTCACGTCAAGTTGAACGTAAGAAACTGGGTCTACGTAAAGCACGTAAACGTCCACAGTTCTCAAAACGTTAATCAAAACTATCTCTTATATTTTTGCTGCTGTTGTCTTTTTCTCAGAGCTTCAGTAGCAAAGTTAAATAAGAGTCTGGTTTTGCAAAACCTTATAAGCTGGTCACAGCTTATAAGGTTTTTTTATGCCTACTGATAGCGTGTTGATTATCCGATTGTCTTCATCAAACCAGCTTTGTTTTACGGCAATAACTAACATGAGTGCCTTGTTTCAACGCTGCAAAGTAGAGCGTCTGTAGAAATTCTAACTTGCAAAGCATTAAACGCTACCCCATCATATCAGTAACTTTTTATTATTTGCCATGATGCCTCAAACCGTGCTGCAGAAGGATATTATGAAAGCGCCAGAACAATTTGACCCTAGCAAACCATCTGCCAATAGCAGCGTGCCGCCTAGCATGAAACAGTCGGCTAAGTCGCCTGCGATACCTGCTGGCACACCGACAATTACCCAAAATCATAAGCGTACAGCGCAAGCAGATAACAAGCCATTTCAGTGGCAGTTTTTATCACCAAAGAATTGGGGCATTTGGTTATTATTCTTAATAATGCTACCAATGATATATCTGCCACTACGTTGGCAGTTTTGGCTAGGTCGTAAGCTTGGTATATTGATTTATAAAGCTGCTGGCTCGCGTAGACGCGATACGCTAATCAATCTGAAGCTGGCATTTCCAGAAAAGCCCGAAGCTGAACGTGAACTAATGGCCAAGCAAGTATTTGTCAATCAAGGCATTGGTGTGTTTGAAACGTTATGCGCTTGGTTCAGGCCAAATATATTTACTAGAACTGTTTCCATTTCAGGGCTACAGCATATTGTTAATGCGCAAAATGAGCAGCGACCAGTTATCCTGCTCGGTGCACATTATACGATGCTAGATTTGGGTGGACTATTATGTGCGCAGTTTTTCCCAGTAGATTGTATGTATCGTACGCAAAACAACCCTTTGCTGGACTGGATTATCTATAATGGTCGTACCAATATATTTGGTAAGCAAATCTCTAGTCGTGATATGCGAAGCTTAGTTACTTCTATCAAAGCAGGACACGTCATTTGGTACTCTCCTGACCAAGACTATGGCCTTAAGCAAGGGGTCATGGCACCATTTTTCGGTGTGCCCGCCGCGACTATCACTGCATCGCGTCGCATGGCAAAACTGGGTAGCAAAGCAAAGCCACCAGCTGTCATGGCATTGCATACTTATCGGCAAACGCCTGACAACTTGCCGCGTGGTAAACGTCCCCATTATCATTTAACAATTACGCCAGAATTAGACAACTATCCAAGTAAAGATGAAGTCGCTGATGCCACTCGGGTCAATGAAGTTTTAGAAGGGCTCATTCGTATTGATCCTACGCAGTGGATGTGGTTCCATCGTCGTTTTAAACATGGGCCAAACGGTCGTACTGATATCTATAAGTAAGCCTTTATTCCCAAAAATACTGGTGAAGTTTGCTATACTTTGCGGCTAATATTTTGCATTTTAGCTATGCACTGATAATAATTTTATAAACAAAATAACGGATTTTCCATGAGCAATAACAGTACTCCTGACAATCAAACTTCTGATACTTCAACCGAAGCTAAGCGCATCTTGACTGGTATCAAACCAACTGGTATTCCACATTTAGGTAACTATGTTGGCGCGATTCGTCCAGCGATTGAGTCTATTCAGAACAGTGATCATGAAGCGTTTTTCTTTTTGGCAGACTACCATGGCATTATCGGTTGTTATGACCCTGCTATCATTCATGAGTCGACGAGAGCCATTGCCGCTACGTGGATTGCTTGTGGTCTAGACCCAGAGCGCGTCACGTTCTATCGTCAGTCAGACGTGCCTGAGATTCCAGAACTTGCTTGGATTTTGAACTGTTCATGTGCCAAAGGTTTGATGAACCGCGCCCATGCCTATAAAGCAGCCGTTGATATCAATACAGAAAAAGCCGATGTCGATCCTGATCAAGGTGTCACCATGGGTCTATTCGGTTATCCCGTGCTAATGGCGGCTGATATTTTGATGTTTAATGCGACCCACGTGCCTGTTGGTCGTGACCAAGTGCAGCATATCGAGATGGCGCGTGATATCGCAGGTACTTTTAATCATCGTTATAAGTCGCTTTTCACGCTACCGTCAGCAGTCGTTGATAACGATATACCGCTGCTTACTGGGCTTGATGGCCGCAAGATGAGTAAGAGCTATAGCAATACGATTCCCCTATTTGGTGAGCCAAATCCACAAGTTAGTCCTGAAAAACAAATGCATAAAGCCATCATGAAAATTGTGACTAACTCACAGCTACCTGATGAGCCAAAAGATCCTGATGATTCAGCTATCTTTGAGATTTATAAAGCATTTGCGACCCCTGAA
Source organism: Psychrobacter sp. NPDC078929 (assembly GCF_050267985.1). NCBI lineage: Bacteria > Pseudomonadati > Pseudomonadota > Gammaproteobacteria > Moraxellales > Moraxellaceae > Psychrobacter > Psychrobacter sp. NPDC078929. The sequence continues at coordinate 176,866 of NZ_JBNNFX010000001.1, forward strand.
GAGATTGCTGATATGCGTGCGCGTTATGCCGCTGGTATTGGCTGGGGTGACGCTAAGCAAGCTCTGTTTGATAAGATTAATGACGAAATCGCGCCATTCCGTGCACGTTATGAAGAGCTGATGGCCAATCCAAAAGAGCTAGAAGAAATCTTGCAGATGGGTGCGGATAAAGCCCGTCGCCATAGTCGTAAGCAACTAGACAAAGCTCGCCGTGCTATCGGTATCCGTCCGCTTGCTAAGCTTAAATAATCGTTGCTGGAATAGTCGTTTTACTGGCGCAATTTATTATCAAAGCGGGTGCTAAACGTGCAAACTGAACCAAACACCAAACAGGCGGCTTTGTCTAAAGCCGCCTTATCTGCTATGGCTGATTCAACTTCTGAGCCTATGGACAATCAGAATGAGCCTGATGAATCAGTCAACCATGATATGTCGCTACGTATCTATCAAACGCCTGTGCAGCATTTGCCAGACGATCTTTATGTCCCACCGCAAGCATTTGCTATTTGGTTAGAGCAGTTTGCTGGTCCATTGGATTTTCTATTGTATTTGGTCAAAAAGAACAACGTCGATTTGACCCAAATGCCTATTCTGCCTATCACTGAGCAGTACTTAGCTTATATCGGTGAATTGGATACCGAGCACTTTGAATTAGCGGGTGATTATCTTCTTATGGCATCAACGCTCATCGCCATCAAAACCGAACTGCTATTGCCTGCCCCTGATACCCCAACCGACGAGCGTGATCCAAAAGCAGAACTGATCGAACGCCTCGAAGAGTACGCGCAAATCAAGGTAGTCAGTCAGCGCTTAGACAATCTAGTACGTCTAGAGCGCGATGTGTTTTTGGCAATGGTTAGTATGCCTGATCAAGACGTTATGAATGCGGAACTGCCAAGCTACTCACCTAACTTGCTGATTGATAGTTTATTTAAAATGCAGCTACAGCCTGACTATCAAATGCATACGATCAAAGTTGATGCAGTACCACTTGCCGATCGTATTGCCAGTATTAGCAGGCAATTAAGTACAGATGGGGCGCACTCCTTTTATGAGCTACTAGACAAGGCACAAGGTAAAATAGGCGTGGTCGTGAGTTTTGTCGCCGTACTTGAGCTTATAAAGCGGCAGTTAGTTGGTGTGGTCAATATTGAGACAGATAGCGGTATCGTCAACTCTGTTTCCAATAATTCTGATCAGACTAATATGAATAATGAATCCACAAATCTCACATTACAGTGGCTAGCCTAGTAGGCTCTAAGATTGTCTCCTAGCCCATTCTCTATCAAAATCACAATATTGAAATAAGAGCATACTTTAGATGGTAGATATTGAAGACCCAAAGCAACATGACGAGACCCAAGAACCAATAACTATGACTACATCTCCACCAGCTGACGCGCAGCATGATTCTTTGGAAGAGATGAGTAAACGTATCGAAGTGCTGCTGCATGCCTCAGAGGCACCGCTGACCGCTCACGCATTAAAAAAACATTTGTCATTATCTACTAAAGAATTAAAGCAAACCTTAGAAGTGCTGCAACAACGCTTAGATATAGGTGTGCTTAAGCTACATGAGACCGCCAGCGGTTATCGCTTACAGATATCTGATGACTATAGCAGTTTAATCCAGCGTACTTTCCCGCAGCGTCAAGAACGCCTGAGCCAAGCTTTACTTGAAACCCTAAGTGTCATTGCATACAAGCAACCTGTGACACGCAGTGATATCGAGCATGTACGCGGAGTAACATTATCGAGCAATATACTGCGCCAGTTATTTGATAAAGGATGGATTGTGGAGAAAGGCTTTAAAGATACTTTAGGTCGTCCTGCGTTGCTTCATACTACTGCGCAGTTTTTAGATGCGTTTGGATTAAGCCATTTAGATGAACTACCACCTATGCCAGATATGGAAACCATACGAGCTATGTCTTAAGTTTTCTGCTGAACAAACTATAGTTACTCACATAAAAAAGGACAGACCTCATAGGATCTGTCCTTTTTATTATGTTGCTAATTTTGAACTGATATCAAAACCTAGCAATATCTATGTTAATTACTGATTAATCACATCAACACCCTTTGATGGTGTAAATTTAAACTGACTGCTACCGATACTTGGGTTCATTTTGATACCGCTAAACTTGATAGAAGTTGTTTGACCCAAGGTATCATTCAATACCATCATGACAGGTTTGCCACCACTAAAGCTTATTGAAAGACTTTTGAAACTTGCGCTGTCTGACTTAGGATAGAGCACATAGTAGTTCTTGTTGTCATATGGCTGAGTGATTTTAAAGTTTTGATCAATCTTGCTTGGATCACCTGACAGTAGTAACGCTGGTGTATTACCTACTTGACTGTCAACATTCTGCTTAGTCGCTTGCTCTAAATCCTTGTCATAAACCCACATAGAGTTCCCATTAGCAACGATAAGCTGCTCTGATGGTGACTTGGTTTCCCAGCGGAAGTTATTTGGACGTTGAACACTCATAGAGCCTGTAAACGTACCACTACTCGCGCCTTTAGTTGTTTGACTAAAATTGGCTGTCATACTCTTGGTATTGGTCAGCAATTTGTTCAAACGTTTAGCAGCTGTTAGGTTGTCAGCAGGAGCTGCTGTAGCCGTTTGAGTCAATGCCATCATTGGCGCTGCGACACCTAGCGATGTCATTAATACACCTGCTAAAGCCCCACTCATCATTTTTTGTTTGGTTGATTTTTTCGTAGATAAGTTCATCATAAATCCTCTCTAAAAAAGCATAATCGCTTTAAAGTTGTCGCTAAAAATAAAATATTCTATTGAAATTTTTGTTTTCTATAAATACTGATTTTACCAAGCTAAAGCTGGTAACTATCAGCAATGGCAACAGTGTGCCAGTTTTTTTATTACGCGCCTAGTCATGATTTGCAATCTTTACTACGGCTGCCATACACGCTTGTAACCAATACAGTTACACGGTAAAAGTTTGCATTTATAATTATTAGCTACAGTAATTATGCTAATAGTGGCTTTAAAGATATCGCTTAGAATTATTATTAATTTATATCACCTTACAAGCGTAAAAAGCCCTTACTACCATAAGGCAGTAAGGGCTTTTTTAATTATCTGATCATTTTATTCAACGAATAAAACGATCTAAATAGATAATTATGCGTTTTCAACCGTAACATAACGACGGTTAAATTTACCTTTGGTCGCAAACTTTACAACACCGTCATTCAGTGCAAATAAAGTATGGTCACGACCCATGCCAACGCCTTCGCCTGCGTGGAATTCTGTACCACGTTGACGAACGATGATGTTACCAGCTGTGATAGCTTGGCCACCAAAGATTTTTACGCCTAGCATTTTTGGGTTTGAATCACGACCGTTACGGCTCGAACCGGCAGCTTTTTTATGTGCCATGAGAAAATCTCCTTGTTAATTTGACTTATCGCTGATGCGATAACTCTTAAGCATTTAGTGCGCTATTTAGCAATAATTGCTAAATGGATAATTAGGCATTAATCGCTTTGATTTTTAACAAGGTGTACCATTGGCGGTGACCTTGTTCTTTGTGATAATGCTTACGACGGTTGTGCTTGATGATACGGATTTTTTCGCCGCGACCATGCTCAACAACTTCAACTTCTACGCTAGCGCCGTCAACAACAGGCTGACCGATTTTGACGTTATCGCCGTCAACAACCATCAACACGTCTTCAAATTTGATTGTTTCGCCTTTTTCTGCTTTTAGTAGTTCAACTTTAAGCAATTCATCGACGACTACACGGTGCTGTTTACCACCAGTTTTGATTACTGCGTACATTGTATGACTCCGTTTAACCCGTGTGCCGTGGCTGATGTTATACCAACGCTTTTACGACGAACACGACAGGGAAAAATTAAAGGCAAGATTTTACGTCTTTTTGCTCATAAAAGCAAGCCGCGCCTCTTGTTTTTGCAAGGTGGTTACACTAATGACCATCTCTCATTTTGCTATAACTGCTGCTCATCAAAGAAAGTCGATAAACGACAATGCGAATATAAACATGAGAAATAGTAATGATAAGTGATAGATTAAGCCCAACAGCGGCCATTATAACGCATATAATCAGTTGCTTACAGTCTTTTATCAATCGCTTTTGCTTAAGCAGCCATTGTTGATAATGCCCCATAAAACTATTTATAATTCTTTTTTGTTTTTATCATTTTTATTTGGTATTTAATAGAGAGATACAGGCAGTTTTAGAGTCGATACTCTGCGTCATGTCTTACTTTATTCAACAATTGAGACGCCTAGCTATGCTATTATAAGCCAGACAATAACCCTAGGTAGGTAGCTATCCTAGCTATAGATTAGGGCTATTACCCACCCTTTTATTTTCATTAATATGACTATTTATTATGACCAGTACCCTTTTAGATAACATCTCTCCTACTTCTCAATCTACGCTGACCTATGCTGATATCCAAAATATCGTGGCGGATGATTTTGAAATTATGGACAAGCAAGTATTCGGTAGTCTGAACTCAAAAGTCCAATTGGTGATGAGCGTCTCACAGCATGTGATTAATGCAGGTGGTAAGCGGATGCGCCCGTTGATTACCTTGTTATGTGCGCGCATGCTCAATGATGCACCATCACAGCAGGCCATGCATTTGGCAGCCATTACTGAGATGCTGCATACGGCAACTTTAGTGCATGACGATGTGATTGATGAGTCAGGGCAGCGCCGTGGTAAGCCAACGGCGAATGCCACTTGGGACAATGCCACAGCAGTACTGGTCGGTGACTATCTGATTGCCCGCGCCTTTAACTTGTTGGTTGGTTTTCAAAGCTTGCCACTACTGCAGGTATTCTCAGACGGGACTTGTGATATTGCCGAAGGTGAAGTATTGCAGCTGCAACATCAGCATAACCCTGCCGCGACTGAAACCGATTATCTCAATATTATCGATGGCAAAACCTCTCGTCTGTTTATGATGGCGACCCAAGGCGCAGCTATCTTGCAAGACAAAACAGAATATATGACCGCGCTGGGCGATTTTGGTCAGCACTTCGGTAATGCCTTCCAGATTATCGACGATGTACTCGATTACAGCGGTGATAGTGAGCTAATGGGTAAAAACTTGGGTGATGATTTAGCCGAAGGCAAACCGACCCTACCGACTATTAAAGCGCTTGAATTATTAAAAGACAGTGATAAAGCAGGCTATGAGCAATTACGTGTCGCTGTACAAACGGGCAAAACACCCAATGCAGAGCAGCTTATCGAATTGGTACGCACCTCTGGCTCATTAGACTATTGTAAGCTGCGCGCTTTGGAAGAAACGAAGCTGGCACAACAAGCGCTAAGTACCTTGCCTGACAATCGTTATCGCCAAGGGCTGCACCAATTAACAGAGCTTGCCAGCGCACGTTTATTATAGTCTGACTGCTAACATTTACGCTGTGCCCATATCTGTGTCTATAAAAGTCGTCTTCGATACAGGTTTTGGCTCATTTATTTAATGGTCACATTTAACGGTTGCTAAAATAAAGGTTTTGGTTGCACATGGGATTTTTGAGGTCAAACAGGTAGGAATAACCGTCTCATATGACTTTTATAACAAAAGTTAACATTTTTTGTCATCGAAGCCTCTAGATGACTTTTTTGGTTATTCGTTGGTGTGTCGCTTGTAACCACGGCACTTAGCGCAAGATTCACAACTAAAGTCGCTGTTTTTTTTGGCAAACCCTATTCTAAAGTACTTGACTATGGGGTAACCCCATTAGTTTATAATAACTGATTAAATTTACTAATCAACTTTATGGTTTGCCTACATCTATGACGCTAAAAATCTTGCCTCATTATTGCGCATACAACCTTAGCGACCGAATATTTTGGTCATAATCCGCTACTAAAATTGGTGCTATTAAAACTGATTTTATTAACAATGCGATGAGCAAAATATGCCGAGGCACATAGCCTCAAGACTACCCATATATTTACTCTTTAAAGAATTTAATACGTTAAGATTTATTTATAAACTTTTTATACTGTCATTATTTATTTTATATTGCCGAGGACATTGATGAAGCACTCTTATCTTGCGCTTGTAATAGCATCTGTACTATCTGGAGCTGTACTGGTTGGCTGTGACAAAAACGAGGACGCCGCTGGCGCTGATGCCGCTGCACAGCAGCAGATGCCGCCTGCCGTCGTCAACGTCCAAACTGTCACTTTCGATACGGTACCTCAAGTACAAACATTTTCTGGACGTACAGCGGCTTATCAAACCGCTGACGTTCGTCCACAGGTCAACGGCGTCATTGACGAAGTACTGTTCCGTGAGGGCGGTAATGTCAAAAAAGACCAACCGATGTATCGTATCAATACGGACAACTACGCTACCTCTATTACTAGTGGAGAAGCAGCGGTCGCTCAAGCACAAGCCAATTATCAGACAGCACTGGCTAATAATGCCAATGCCAAAGCTGAATTAGGCAGTCGCCAAGCGTCATTAGCTCAAGCGGTTAATGACTTCCAGCGCCTACAAGGGCTTGTGGAGATTGATGCTATCTCGAAGCAACAATACGATCAAGCACAAACGCAAGTCCGTACTGCACAAGCTGCATTAGATAGTGCACGAGCGACTGTCGGTCAAACGCAAGCAGGTATCGAAAGCGCAAAAGCGGGCATTCAAACCGCGAAAGCAGGTTTAGAGTCCAGTACTCTTGATCTGAATCGCACCATCGTACGGGCACCAATCTCAGGGCGCACAGAGCGCTCAAATGTGACGGCTGGTACTTTGGTTAGTGCCAGTCAAGCCAATCCGTTGGTGACTATCTCGCGCTTAGATCCTATCTATGTCGACATCAGTCAGTCTTCGTCTGAGCTGTTAAAATTGCGCCAGCAAATATCGGAAGGCAAAGCGCAGCCCGGTATGAACTCGGTTGAATTGGTACTAGAGGATGGCTCGGTCTATCCGGTACGCGGTAAGCTTGCGCTATCTGAAGCAAAAGTGGATGAGTCAACTGGCGCGGTTACCTTACGTGCCATCTTCCCAAACAGCAACAACATCTTGCTGCCAGGTATGTATGTGACTGCCCGCTTGACCCAAAGTGTCATTACCAATGCGGCATTAGTCCCGCAAAGCGCAGTGACACGTACACCTAAGAGTGAGACGCAAGTCTATATCGTCGATGAAAACAACAAAATCCAAGTACGTCCAGTTACTATTAATGGTACTTACAACGGACAGTGGGTTGTCACTGACGGTCTAAAAGCAGGTGATAAAGTGGTGGTGATTGGCGGCTCAAAAGTCAAACCTGAACAAGAGGTAGTCGCTAAGCCACTCGAAAACGCCAATCCAGCACCATCTGCAAAAGGACAAGGCGCGCCAAACGCCAAAACGCCTCAGCAAGCTGCAAAAACGGTGGATAAGCCAGCTGGTAACGAAACTTCTGCTAAGAAACCTACAGAAATCGCTGCTAACTAATTCCATTCAAAGATAGGAAGACTTAGGGATATACTATGTCACGTTTTTTTATTAATCGCCCTATTTTTGCATGGGTTATGGCTATTTTGGTCATGCTCATCGGGGTGATATCGGTTATTAATCTACCGATCGAACAGTATCCACGTATTGCACCGCCGACTATTTCGGTCAGTGCAAGCTATCCTGGTGCTAATGCACAAACCGTAGAAAACTCAGTAGTACAGATCATTGAGCAGCGTATGAAAGGCCTCGATGGTCTGATGTATATGTCGTCATCGAGCTCGTCAAATGGTAGTGCTTCAGTGACGCTTACCTTTGAAAACGGCACAGATCCTGACACAGCTCAAGTACAAGTACAGAACAAACTGCAAGCAGCGATGAGCTCCTTGCCTGAGTCTGTTCAGCGTCAAGGTGTCAACGTCAATAAATCGTCTAGCAGCTTTTTGATGGTGCAAGCATTTATTTCTGAAGATGGCACCATGGATCGGGCAGATATTGCCGATTATATTAACTCTAATGTCGTCGATTCGATCAGTCGTGTAGAGGGTGTGGGTGAAGTTCAGGTCTTTGGTTCTACTTATGCGATGCGTGTTTGGTTAGACCCATCACGCCTACGTAGCTACAACATGATACCTTCAGATGTCGTCAATGCGATACGAGCACAGAATGCTCAGGTATCTGCTGGTCAATTGGGTCAAGCACCTGCCGACACAGACAAACAAGTTATCAACGCCACTGTTACTGTACAAAGCTATCTTCAAACGCCTGAAGAATTTAAAAACATTCTACTAAAAACAGATACCTCAGGCGCACAAGTGCGCTTAGGCGATGTGGCAGATGTCGAGATTGGCAGTGAAAACTATAGCGTTGTCTCTCTCTACAATGGTCAAGAAGCAGCCGGTTTAGGTATTTCACTCGCTGGTGGCGCAAACGCCCTTGAGACTCGTGAAGCCGTCGGCGCACGTATGGCTGAGCTGGAAAAAAACTTCCCAATTGGTCTAGCCTCAGTCGTTCCGTATGACACCACACCATTTGTACGCTTGTCTATCGAACAAGTCGTTATGACCCTCATTGAAGCGATTGTGTTGGTATTTATCGTTATGTTCATTTTCTTACAGAACTGGCGTGCCACCATTATCCCGACCCTTGCCGTACCTGTCGTACTCTTGGGTACCTTTGCAGTGTTGTATATTGCAGGCTTTAGTATCAACGTCTTGACCATGTTTGCCATGGTATTGTCCATCGGTCTGTTGGTCGATGATGCGATCGTCGTCGTAGAGAACGTCGAGCGAATACTAGAAGAAGATCCTCACATCTCTATCAAAGATGCAACTATCCAGTCGATGGGTGAAATCAGTAAAATCGTTATTGGTATTGCGCTTATCTTGTCTGCAGTATTCGTACCGATGGCCTTCTTTGGTGGCTCAACAGGTGTGATTTATCGTCAGTTCTCTATTACGCTGATTACCAGCATGGTGCTCTCTGCCATGGTCGCGCTTGTATTTACCCCTGCCCTATGTGTGACATTGCTGAAACGTGGCAAAAGTCATGAAAAAGGCAGTACCGAAAAGCAAAAAGGCTTCTTCGGTTGGTTCAACCGCGGCTTCTTCAAACTTAGCCGTTCGTACGAAAACTTTGTCGGCAAAAGTATTCGTTTTAAATGGTTATACATGATTGGCTACGCAGCCATTATCGGTATCATGGCGGTCGTATTCTTACGTATTCCAGGCTCGTTTTTACCAGAAGAAGATCAAGGCATTATGTTTACCTTGGTTCAGCTTCCGGCTGGCTCTACGTTAGATGAGACGCAAGACGTATTGGATAAAGTTAGAAACTATTACGATACCCAAGAAACTGATAATATCGCTTCGGTCTTTACCATTGCAGGCTTTAGTTTTGCAGGTCAAGGTCAGAATATGGGTCTAGCGTTTGTGCGCTTATCAGACTGGGAGGAACGCTCGGGCGATGAAAATACCGCTCAGGCTGTCGCTGGTCGAGCGATGGGGTACTTCTTTACTCAGATAAATGAAGCTCAAGTATTTGCCATTGTACCGCCAGCCATTACTGAGCTTGGTAATGCCAGTGGTTTTGATTTGATGCTACAAGACAGTGGCAACCTCGGGCACGACGGATTACTTGAAGCCCGTAACATGCTCTTAGGGATGGCAGCACAGAACGATCAAGTCGCTGGTGTACGTCCAAACGGTCAAGAAGACTCACCGCAGCTCAAGGTCAATATCAACCAAGAGCAAGCAGCCGCTTATGGTCTATCATTGAGTAATATCAATAGCGTCATCTCGACTGCATGGGGCTCAAGCTACGTCAACGACTTTATCGATCGTGGCCGTATCAAACGTGTCTATGTACAAGGTGAAGCCAGCAGCCGTACCAACCCTGATGACATTGGTAAGTGGTATGTACGAAACGAGACGAATGATATGATTTCATTTGATGCCTTTTCGACCAGTGAATGGCAGTCAGGCTCACCGCGTCTGACCCGCTATAACAGCTTACCATCAATGAATATCCAAGGTAGTGCAGCCCCAGGTTTGAGTACTGGTGAAGCCATGAGCTCAATGGAAGCCATGATAGACAAATTACCTGAAGGCATCAGTTACGAGTGGACGGGTATGTCATTGGAAGAGCAAAAATCAGGTGCCCAGGCGCCGATGCTTTACGCGCTTTCAATCTTAGTCGTATTCTTGTGCTTGGCGGCACTATATGAGAGCTGGTCTATCCCCTTCTCTGTCCTATTGGTTATTCCACTTGGGGTATTGGGTGCGGTGATATTTACGTGGTTACGAGGCTTCGCCAACGATATCTACTTGCAAGTAGGTCTACTGACGGTGGTTGGTCTATCGGCTAAAAACGCCATCTTGATTATCGAGTTTGCTAAAGACCATCAAGAGGAAGGCTATAGTCTAAAAGATGCGGTCATGACGGCGGCACGCCAACGTCTGCGTCCAATTATCATGACCTCACTTGCCTTTGGTCTGGGTGTTGTGCCATTATTCTTGGCGAGCGGCCCAGGTTCAGGCAGTCAAAACGCCATCGGTACCAGTGTGGTTGGCGGTGTCGTAACGGCAACCTTGTTAGGCATCTTCTTTATCCCGATGTTCTACATTTGGGTACGCAGTGCGTTCCCGTACAAATATGCCAACAACAAGCCAAATGATAAAGGCGATGGCGGCGATGACAATGGTACGCCTGGTCCGCAGAACCCAACTCCCTCTGAGAGTTATCAGCCTGCAAGCTTTGGAGATAATACACAATGAGTTCACAACCTTTTACTACTAACTCAGCAGCGGTAGTCACAACTACTGCTCATGTGCGCCCAATGTCAGGCGAACAGGCAGCGCTGGTTGCTAGATTTGCGAGCCCAACTATTGCACGAGTGCGCAGAAATAGTGTTCGCTTAATCAGCTTAACGGCTTTAGCGATGAGCATGGCGGCTTGTAATACCATTCCAAAAGCCGATAGCCGTCCTGTACTTGCCGAGCCTAACATCCCTATCGAACAAAGCTACGGTGCCTTTGATAAGGAAACGGCCAGTAACGCAGCCCAGCCTAGTATTGCGGGACAACGCTGGCAGAACTTCTATAGCGATGAGCGCCTAAAAGGGCTAATTGCATTAGGATTAGAGAACAATAAAGACTTTGAGAGCGCACGCCTAGCTATCGAAAAAGCACGAGCGCAATATCAAATCACCGATATTAACGATCTGCCGACCATCAATGGTAGTGGTGGTTACACGCGCCAAGCACAGAACAGAACGGACAAAAACCCCAATAGTAGTTATAACGTCAACCTAGGGTTGGCCAACTATGAGCTGGATTTTTGGGGTAAGATTGCTAGTCTAAAAGACCAAGCTTTGCAAAATTTCTTGGCGACCACCGCAGCCAAAGATTCGACGCAGATCAGTCTGATCAGTAACATTGCCCAAAGCTATGCCAATCTAAGCTATAGCTTAGCGCAGCTTAAGTTGGCAGAAGCCACGGTTGAGAGTCGTGAACGATCGTTATTCATTGCGACCAAACGGTTTGAGGCAGGGATTGATCCTAGACTGCCTTCGTTGCAAGCCAGTGCTTCTTTAGAGAATGCTAAACTTGCCGTATTGCGGGCGCAGAGCAGTATCTTGACCTCGCGTAATGCCCTGCAATATTTGATTGGTGCGCCGATTCCTAACGAGCTGATTCCAACGCCTGCCGTTAGCAATATAACTAGCCAGAAAATCTTTAATGCTGGCCTACCAAGTGAGTTGTTGCGCTATCGTCCTGACGTCCTGCAAGCGGAATACAACCTAAAAGCCGCTGGTGCCAATATAGAAGTGGCACGTGCCTCTTACTTCCCCTCTATTAGCCTAGCGAGTAGTATTGGTGTCAGTAGCGGTAGCTTAGATGACTTATTCAAGAGCGGCGCTGTCGGCTGGTCATTCGGCCCAAGTATTAGTGTCCCAATCTTTGATGCAGGTCGTTTAGATGCAGAATATGATGTGGCCAGAATTGAACGTGAGCAAACGCTTGCCAACTATGAAGGTTCTATTCAAACGGCATTCCGTGAAGTCTCGGATGTACTAGCGACACGCGCCACCTTGGGTGAGCAGCTAGAAGCACAGTATCGTCTACAAGATAACTTTGAGCAGACTTATCAAATTGCCGATGCACGCTTTAAAGCCGGTATCTCAAACTATCTAGATGTACTCGATGCCCAGCGTTCGCTATTCTCGACCCAACAAGGCATCCTAGATTTAGAGCTACAGAAAATCGTTAGCCAGATTGAGTTGTACCAAGCGCTTGGTGGCGGTGCGAACCTTGATGTACCGTCTGTCATTCCTGTACCGCAGCACACCAACTTGGCACAGATTGTCACTGGAACTGCTACTAGTGCAAAAACCAAAGCGACAAATGCCATCAAAGCAGCTGGTTCAGCGCGTGTGACTACGCCACAAGAAGCTGTCGCCATTAAGCAGTCGCAAGCGGTAGAAACGACTACTTTCAAACCGACTGCTATCGTCGATGTGAATGAAGATGGTAAGAAGGATGCCGCTGTCGGTGTGGTCACTGAAGAGACTCGCTTCAATAACAATAGTGTTGAGCAAGTTCCTGTGACCCAGATTGTTGAGCCTTAAATGACCCAACCTTAATCTGATGACGCAGCTCTATCATCATATTGACAGTCGATACGTACTATCAGCCCTACCGACTTAACGTGGTGGGGATTTTTGCTTTTATTGACGTCTTTTGGTTATAGTAGGCTCACTTTATGTAAGCTCTCTTTATATGAGGTCGCTTTATATACAGCCACTTATAAAGCACAGATTTTGATAAGCTGATTCTATAAAATACCGCTTATAGCGATATTATTTTAACCATGTAACATGATAACTATTAAAACAATCATAAGGAATTATTATGAGCTATACCTTTAACCGTCAATACCCTGCTACTCGCTTACGTCGTCTGCGCTACAATGACAATGTACGCTCAATGATTCGTGAAGTAGAGCTGCATCCTAAGCACTTTATTGCCCCTGTCTTTGTCTTAGAAGGCGAAAACCAACGCGAAACCATCGCTAGTATGCCGGGTGTTGAACGCTTATCGATTGATTTGCTAATTAACTATGCCAAAGAACTGTTAGCAGAAGGTGTCACAACCATCGACCTTTTCCCTGTGATCGATAACGCTTTGAAAACACCAGACGGTAGCGCCGCTTATGACGAAAATGCCCTGACTGCACGTACGATAAAAGCAGTTAAGGACGCTGTGCCAGAAATGGTCGTCATGACTGATGTAGCGCTAGACCCTTATACCTCACATGGTCAAGATGGTCTGCTTGATGACAGCGGTTACGTCATCAATGATGCAACTATCGAAGTACTGGTCAAGCAAGCGCTGGTACATGCGCGTGCCGGTGCAGATATCATCTCTCCTAGTGACATGATGGACGGCCGTATCAAGGCCATGCGTGATGCGTTTGAAGCAGAAGGTTTTGTGAATACGGCTATCATGGCTTACTCAGCCAAATATGCTTCTGCTTACTACGGCCCATTCCGTGATGCCGTCGGCAGTGCTGGCAACTTAAAAGGTGGCCATAAGAAACAGTATCAGATGGACTTTGGTAACCGTGCTGAGGCGTTACATGAAGTGGCTATGGATATCAACGAAGGCGCAGATATGGTCATGATCAAACCAGGTCAGCCTTATCTTGATTTGATTCGTGAAGTCAAAGACACCTTTGGCGTACCAACCTTTGCGTATCAAGTATCTGGCGAATATGCCATGCATATGGCAGCCATTCAGAATGGCTGGTTGAGTGATGCAGTGATTTTAGAGTCGCTGATTGGTTTCCGCCGTGCTGGCGCTGATGGTATCTTGACCTACTTTGCTCTAGAAGCGGCCCGCCAGCTAAACAATGCCTAATAGTAGTTAAACTACCTTTTATAATGTAAAAGCCCCAGCTGACTATTAGTAGCTGGGGCTTTTTTATGCGGTTACTCTATTAAAATAAAACTATAGACGTGCACGATCATGTGGCTCATTAAAATCAATCACTGGGCCAGCAGGGACAATACATGTGGGATTAATATTGGCATGACTGGTGTAATAATGCTGCTTGATATGATTCATATTTACTGTCTCTGAGATACCAGGTACCTGATATAAATCACGCAGATAGCCCCAAAGATTTGGATAGTCAACGATACGACGCAGATTGCATTTAAAGTGCCCAACATAAACAGCATCAAAACGAACCAACGTCGTAAATAGTCGCCAATCTGCTTCAGTTATGGTGCTACCTGTTAGATAACGCTGATGTGCTAAGCGCGTCTCAAGTGTATCTAATGCCGCAAATAGCTCAATCACAGCCTCTTCGTAAGCCTCTTGTGTGGTAGAGAATCCTGTCTTATACACGCCATTGTTGATAGTTGAATAGACGAAGGTATTTATATCATCAATTTCTTGTAACAACTCTGCTGGCACAAAATCACCTGCTAGCGCCCCAACCTCATCAAAGGCAGAGTTAAACATCCGAATGATTTCAGATGATTCATTACTCACGATCGTGTTTGTTTTTTTATCCCACAAGATAGGTACGGTGACACGGCCTGTATAGTCTGGCTTGGCCTTGGTATACAGCTCATAGGCATAGTCTGCATTGATAACTGGATCAGCAACGACGCCTGCACCTTCTGCAAACGTCCAACCATACTCACCCATATATGGATGTACTACAGATAGCGGAATGATGTCTTCTAAGCCTTTAAGCTTGCGGTAGATAAGGGTACGGTGTGCCCAAGGACAGGCTAGCGACACGTATAGATGATAGCGGTCAGGCTCGGCTTTAAAGCCCTCAATACCTGTAGGCCCTGCGCTACCATCTACCGTTACCCAGTTTCTAAAACCAGCATCTTCACGCTGAAAGCGGCCGCCACTCTCTTTTGTCTCATACCACTTGTCTTGCCACTGCCCGTCTACCAAGAGACCCATGTTATTCTCCAACTGTTTTTAATATTTGTTTAACGCTTAGTCAACATGACTGACTTGAAGTCATTATTATCATGATGATTACATCGCTTAGAAAGATATCATATCAGTTATAAAGGTTTAATCATTAACGTTACCCTGTTTATTAACAATAAAAACTAAACCTATTAAATTCAGTATTTAGTAAATATACACAAGAATATATCTAAATAACTAATATAAGCCTGAATAGCAGATATTATGATAATAAAAGAGGTTTATGCTAAAAAAGACTTGCAAAGTCTGGGAAACTTGCTAAAATGCTCAACCTAAATAGGCGTATAGCTCAGTTGGTTAGAGCGCTACCTTGACATGGTAGAGGTCGTTGGTTCGAATCCGATTACGCCTACCAGATTCGAAAAGCCCCAATCTTAAGATTGGGGCTTTTTTTGTCTGTAATATATGGGCTGTAGCGAAAAATACTTTCTTATATCACCTCATAGTCATGATTATGCAATCAGATTTAAATCATTCAAAAAAGTGATGGTGACCAAATGGTGACCGACCCTTAAAAACCATTAAAATTAAAACCCTCTTTTTGACCTCTACTTTAAACTGTAAGCTAAAACCTATTTCTGAGTATTTTTCTCTTTATCCTCTTTTACATATTCAAAAATATCCCCCACCTCTACTTCTAAATACTCACAAAGCTTATCTATAGTATCAAAATCAATTCTAGATGATTGATCGTTATATATCTTATGTAATGTCGTCTTGCTTACCCCTGTTGCTCGTACGGCATCCGCTACTTTTAGCCTTCTTTCAGCTAGTAAAGTTGGGAGATGGTTAACTATCATCTTACAAACTCCAATTGTCGTAGAATAAATACCCTCTACTACCTTGCTTTTCTACTTGAAACACTTGCGAACACTGAATTCGAGTCCAAAATTCAATATCGCTCTTTAACATGTAAGGCAAAATAAGGTGATTAAATATTTTATAGTAGCCAATATTAGCTTTATGAACACTTAGCTCTTTTTGCTTTATATCGTTTAGGTAAGTCTTTTTCATAAATAGTGAAATCCAATCATACTTATTGAAATCTTATATAATTTAATCTACTGTTATCTACAGAAATTGCAAGTAATTATTGTAAAATAATAAGTAATTTCAGTCACTTATACCAAAATATACCAGGATATAGCAAAATATACCTATTTCATCTAAGCTGAGTTTCTACGCTGCATACTTTAAGAAGAAATGATAACCATCCTGCCATTAGAGTCGTAGCTCTTATATCAAATTATTTTTTAGAAGCAACTGATTTGAGAGAGTTGTATTATAAATAATAATGTCTATAAAACTAAATTACGATAATTTTTGTCTTCTAAACCATCTCGGCAGTTGTACATTGGTCGAATTTGTTAGCCCATTTAATAGAGCAACGAGCAAAATCAAAAAAACACCTATATATTGAACACCTGATAACATTTGATGCAGGAGCAACACTGCCAAAAATATTGCGGTCAAAGGTTCAAAGATAGTAAATACTGACGCGCGTGTGGCTGGTAGTTTTTCTAATGCTTTCATATATAATGCAAAAGGTGCAATCGTACCCACCAAAGATAAGCCCAGTACATATATCCAGCTAATAACGGGAAGCTGTATCAGCTTATAATAAGTTGTATACGTGGTAGGAATGAACAATAATACAATGCCACTGAACAAAATTGACGTAAAAAAGACAAGCGGTGCAGAGTGTTTATGATGCATGGCGCGTTTACCAAGCACACCATACAAAGAGTAACAAACGCCAGAGAGCAGCCCAACGGCAATACCCAACTTCCCTTCAGTAGTGCCACCCATCGTAGTCATACCAACGCCAATCACTGCTACAACTGCTAATAATGCAGCTTTATAAGTAATTCGCTCATCTAATAATAGGTGCGAGAATATCAAGCTAAAGACCGGCGCCGTATAGAGTAATGCGACTGCCGTGCCTGCACCCACATGAAGCACTGCAAATAAGTAGCAAACCGTCATACCCAGTACGCCAATTAGGGATTGTAGACCAAGCCCAAACCATTGACCGAGTGTTAGCCTACTTAATGGTTTCCAGATCTTAGGCAACATCGCTATAGCAATAATAGCTGCCGTTATGATACGCAATATCGTAATTTGCCAACTACTAAAACCTAATTGACTAAGATAAGTCGAAAATATACCAAGTGTGCCCCAACATATGGCCGCCATGACAATTTGTATGGTGCCAATCCATGGCTTGACATCAACCGCTATAGGTCTGATTTTCAATACTTCCACGACTAGTCACCTCTATTATTGAACATAAAATGTTCGTAATATCATTGAGTAAATATAAAACTGGTACAAAATAACTGAGTGTTAATCAGCATTAGCTTATCTATACAACTCATACTTGCCAGCCTTACTGAATACGTCAACCGCTGAATTTATGACTATCAGTCAATAAACTCAGCGGTTAACTTAGGCTCTGTTAAGTATTCATAAATATAAGTAACTATATCTAAGCGCTGACAGCTTCTTCTGATATGGCTTTGACTCTATTAGGAACCAATACACTAACGACCACGTAAGTGATGGCTGATGCAGCTGATCCGATAAGAGGTCCCTCTACCCAGCCGACAATACCTGATGTTAAGAGATAACTACTGCAAACAGCACCGACGATAATAGAGGCAATAGCAGCCATCGTTGAGCCTTTATAAAAGATGGTCACCAAAAGTACACCAGATAGAGCTGCCATTAAAGTACCGCTAGAGAATATGCCTAGATAGCTAAGCATCGCTTCAGGTAAGAAGAAAGTAGAAATGAAGGCGATAGCAGCCACAATAGCGACCCACAATCTATTCAGTTTCAATAGCTCAGCCTCAGTGCGAGGTTTATTGTCAAATACTGCCAAACGCAAATCATGTGAGGCAGCAGTTGATAAGGTATGCAAGATAGAGTTTGCCGTAGATTTCATAGCAAAAAGAATAAACAAAGTGATCACACTACCCACCACACTTGGAATAGCATTGGCTAAATACCAAGGCATTGCTTCATCGGGATTGATCAGACCTGGGTTTTTGATACGAACATATAAGCCAACGATAGGCACCAAGCTCAAAATACACCCTAGAATGGCCGTATAAAAGCCTGTTTTGGCAATACTGATATTAGATTTCATCGCCAAAAAACGTACTGACATATAGGGCAATGCAGTACTAAAGATAAGCGCATAGACAAATACTAGAAAAACAGAAGCTTTGGCATTACCATATGGGTTAGAATTTTCTGGATTGACAAGGTTTGGATCTATCGCATTCAGCTGCGTCATCATATCTGCTAACGGAATGTCAGTGAACACCTGAACCACTATATAAATGGCAGCAGTGGCCATCCCAATCACCATAAAAGTATCGGTCCAAGCAACGGCGAGCAATCCGCCTGCCATGGTATAAATAGTAATAATTACCAATAAAAGCGCAGAAGCCAGAAGAGGTGAAATACCGAGCCAGCTACTACCTAACATACCAAGCGCTCTAATCTGAGCCGTCAAAAATACGGTCAAAAATATAATCATGCCCAAAGACGTGACAATACGCAAAGTGCGAGCAGATATTGAATTTCGATCATTACAGTGCAAGTTAACGATAAATTCAGGAATGGTACTACTACCCATCTTCATGGCTCTATTACGCAAATAGACCGCAAAAAATAATACGGCGACGACCATGGCTGGTGCAAAAAAGAAATTACCTAAAAGCTCAATCGTCCCATATTGGTATGCGGCACCAGGTGAACCCATAAAGCCCCAACCACTAAACCCAGTAGCCACGACAGTACCTGCCATAACAAAAGGCCCTAATGAGCGACCGGCTACTAAAAAACCACTTTCCTCATCTGCTGACATGACTTTTGAAGCTTTACTAGCCAATACAATGAGAAGCGCAATTGCTGCTAACAATATCATCCAATTAATAAACATGTCGATTCCTCGTATCGTTTACTACATTACTTGTTATGACGCTCTACGAAGAAATAACTCACTGCCAGTAATAGCGTCAGTACATTAATGGTCAAAAACCAAAATAACGTCCAGCTGTTAAGAAACAGGTCCATAATGTTATTTCCTTAATAAGTGAAATGTGAAAATAATTGCATCGTGCGAGGCGCATCATCATCTATGTTGGCGGGCTTAAAATAAGAAAATTATTCATGGTAGCCCACTCAATATAGACAGTATTTATTGATGACACTCCCCTACATTAACGACCGATAATATTATGCTCCGGGCCGTACTTAAAGCCTGTGATATTATCAGCGCCCGTCTCATTGATGACTAAGATGTCATGCTCTCGATAACCGCCAGCACCCGGCATGCCCTCTGGAATCATAATCATCGGCTCCATAGAGATGACCATACCGGGCTCAAGCACTGTTTCAATATCTTCACGTAGCTCAAGTCCTGCCTCGCGTCCATAATAATGGCTAAGCACACCAAAAGAATGGCCATAACCAAAGCTGCGTTTTTCTAATAAGTCATATTTTGCATAAATTTTATTCAGCTCATGTGCGATATCGCAGCAGCGCACGCCAGGTTTGATAAGCTCAAGACCTGCTTCATGCACTTCACAATTTATCTGCCAGTAGCGTAGTGAATCTGCATCACATTTATCCAAGAACAATGTGCGTTCAAGCGCGGTATAGTAGCCTGCTATCATAGAAAAACAGTTAAGACTCAATATATCACCCGACTGGACACGGCGATTGGTTACTGGATTGTGGGCACCATCCGTATTAATACCTGACTGAAACCATGTCCATGTATCCATGAGTTCTACTTGACCAAACTGCTCCCCAATAGCCTTCACCATCGCTTGTGTAGATGCCAAGGCAACTTCGTATTCGGGCACGCCATCATAAACAGCCTGTACCAATGCCGCCCCACCAATATCACAGACCTGAGCGCCCTTTGTTATTAGCGCTATCTCTTCAGCGGACTTAACCATTCTCATGGTCATACATGCTAGGCTAATATCAACAAACTCTACATTGGGTAAAATAGCTTTGAGCTTAGCAAAGCGATCCATTGGTAAATGATCAAACTCAATACCGACGCGGCCGTGATGAGGAATTTGTTGAGCAATGGCTTTGAAATAGTTATCACGCTGCCAATCAGTGTAAACAATATTATTGTCGCCCACAGTACGCCGCCAAGGCTGTCCACCATCGATATTGGCAGAGATTGACACGACTTCTTTTGAAGTAACGACTAGTCCATAAGGTCGCCCAAAAGAGCAATATATAAAGTCAGAGTAGTAATTGATGTTATGTATCGAGGTGAAAAGCGCCGCCACAATGCCATGATTATCTAAATACTCACGAAGTTTCTCATGACGATTTGCATATTCTTGATGACTAAAAGTCGGTTGCACTTTCTGGCCGTTTTTAATTTCGATTAGACTTGGGAGATGCAGATTATCTAATGAGCCATCTAAAGAGGTTAGGTTTAATGAATTCATCCATTTTCGAGAAAAATCTGTAGAAGATAACGTGCTAGTAAGGTCTTTTAGTGCTGACATGGAACGTCTCCAAGGTAGGTAATAATTAACTGAGAACACGTTCGATAATAGAGGTAAAATTAATAAGGTATTTTTTCATAAGCGACATTTTATGTTTATAATCGGACATATAGACAAACAACTTAACATTAGCCAGAACTTTAGGTATGTTCTGAAGGCGACAAAAAATGACTCAGATAACGGAAAAGATGATAGACAAGCCTAGGCGTATTGGGTTTCTACTGATTAATGGCTTTACCATGCTCGCGTTCAGCAATATCATTGAGCCACTTCGAATGGCGAATTATGTGAGCGAGCAACTCTTATACTCGTGGGTGGTGGCAGGGTTCGATGACAATAAAACCAGTAGTAGTAACGGTATTAAGTTAAGTCATACTGCACCACTCGACTACTTATTAACCTGCGACTTGGTATTTGTATGCGGAGGACACCAAACAGATTACTTGGAATCTAGTAAGCTCATTACCTTAATTCAGCGATTGGCAGTACGGGATATTGCACTTGGCGGTTTGTGTACAGGAGCGCTAGCATTGGCTGCTGCGGGCTTACTTGAGCAGCAAGCAGCCTCATTGCATTGGGAGAACATCAGCGTAGCCCAAGAAAGCTATCCAGGTGTTATTTTTAATGACCAAATATTTACAATAGCACCGCAGCTATATTCTTGTTCAGGTGGAGCTTGCGCATTGGATATGACTTTACATATCATCAATAAGCATCATGGTCATCATATCGTTTCCAAGATACAAGACATGTTTATTATCACCTCTATACGTGAGCCTACTTACGTACAGCATATGCCCAAGCCAAAAATACTGAGCAGTAGCTATACCAATGTAATAGATGCTATTGCATTGATGAAAACCAATCTTGAAGAGCCTTTAAGCGTTAAGGATATTGCCCATCATCTTGGATTATCAAGTAGACAATTACAGCGCATATTTAATAAAAATTTTAGTTGTTCACCGCAACAGTATTACGTGCGATTGCGCCTTGAACACGCCAAATATATTCTTAAACATACTACGCTGCCTATTAGCCAAATCGTACTAGCAAGCGGCTTTATCGATAACAGTGCATTCTCTAGCACCTTCAAAAAAAACTATGGCATGACGCCAAGCCATTACAGACAAGAGAATCAGCTGGTATAGCCTATTTAATCTTGACGCAGCAACTATAAGAATGGTCTCTCCAAAATTAAAAAAAGCCATAAAAGTCATTACTTTTATGGCTTTACTGCTCTGTTGTATATTTTGAAGCTTAAACCTAGCTTTGAGTTAAATAAGCGCTTTTAATTCAGTCAGCTTGCTTAACACTGTATCAGGTTCATATTTCACCAGCTGCTGCTCATTTTGTGCACCAGATAGCACACCTAAAACTAGCCCACATAAAGCCCACTATATCCATCTGGAAATAATGCTCGATGCCATCCGAGTAGATCATCTAATAATAACGGCTGTTGATAATGATAGGTAGCACTTAGCATCATCTCTACCACTGCATCGATCTCACGAGTATTGGTTGGCATACTGGCATTATTCAGCCCTAAATGCCGCGCAACTGAAGAACGAACCTGCTCATCATTTAGTGTCTCACCTTCTATCTCAGAAGTTTTGATAATCTCTAAGGTCACCGCATCTAATTGTGCCTCAACATTCAGATCGAACCCTAGTGTTAGCAGCTTTCCTAGTAAATGGCCTTGTAATATCCGTACACGACTAACAAGTGGCAATAGCTTTTTGTCCGACCATTGCCATTCAGTCCAGTTTAGATGTTCATGAATATAAGTAACATGCTTCATATGTTCGGTAACCCTCCCAAACCTAAGACACCTAACAAATAGAATTAAGCTGCTTGATTGAGTTTCTGTATGGGCGTAAAACCGCCATTGCCCATGTTTGGGCGCTCATGATTATAATGATATAACCAGTTTTCTGCTTGTGTGCGTACTTGCTCTAAGTTATCAAACAGCTCCTGATTTAACCAATCATATCTCATGGTTCTGTTAAAGCGTTCCACATAGGCATTTTGCTGTGGATTGCCAGGTTCAATATAGCTTAAGTTAATGCTTTGCTGCTCAGCCCAGTCTTTGAGCGCATTGCTGATGTACTCAGGACCGTTATCGCATCTTATTTGTACAGGTTTGCCTCGATATTCAATGAGCTGGTCTAATGTGCGTATGACCCTTTGTGCTAGTAGTGAGAAGTCAATCTCAACGGTGAGCGCTTCACGGTTGTAATCATCAATCACATTAAACAGTCTAAAGCTGCGACCGTCATTTAAGCCGTCGTGCATAAAGTCCATGCTCCAGCTTTGGTTTATCCTATCAGGTACTGCTAATGGTATTGGTTTAGCGCGTTTAATGCGACGCTTGGGCTTGATTCTAAGGTTGAGTTCAAGCTCACAGTAGATGCGATATACCCGCTTGTGGTTGTACGGCAGTCCCATGACATTACGCAGGCTTAAAAAGCATAAACCAAAGCCCCAGTTCTTATTCTCATCAGTCAGTTTGATGAGTAAGTCCGCGATCTGCTGGTTCTCATCCGTGGCCATTGACTTATGGTAATAGCAGGTCACGCTGATGTTAAAGATACGGCAAGCACGACGTATGCTAATACCATGCTCTTCAATGTAATGACAAGCCATTTTCCTGCGCCTTTGGGGCGCTACCACTTTTTTGTCATGGCATCCTGTAGGATATCGGATTTAAGACATTCATCAGCATACATCTTCTTAAGACGTGCATTTTCAATTTCAAGTTCTTTTAAGCGCGCAATCAAAGAGGCATCCATGCCGCCATACTTTGAGCGCCAGTTATAAAAGGTACTTTGGCTGATATTATGCTCACGGCAAAGCTCGGTGATAGGGACACCTTGTTCGGCTTGTTTTAGGATATTAACGATTTGGTTGTCAGTAAAGCGTGTCTTTTTCATAGGATTCTCCTGCTGATATATTTTAGCAGTTAATCTCTATTTCTAAGTGTTCTTATTTAGTGGGGGGATTACCGTTCCACCACATTAGTACTTGGTTATTCAGCGGTTCGCCGCCGATAAACATGATACGTGTGCCCTTTTTAGCAGCCAACTTAATACTTTTGTTATTAGCAATATCGCTATTATGAAAACGGAATAACTGGTCTTGCTGACAAACCTTGCCTTCGGACGCTACCTCTCCTTCTGAAACCAAGATACCGTACTCAAAGTCTGACTCTAAATTTATTATGCCACTACAGGTACAATAAAAAGGATATATAATTGACGCATCTAAAATATGAGCAATAAAAACATGGATATCGAAGGCAATACTGCTGATCAAATAGAAATTATCTATGAAGATGAGTATATAGTAGCGATTAATAAAGAAGCGGGTCTGTTGGTGCATCGCAGTTGGCTGGACAAAGGCGAGACACGCTTTGCCATGCAGCTCACCCGTGATGCGGTAGGCTGTCATGTATTTCCAGTGCATAGGTTAGACAAACCTACATCAGGTGTATTGTTATTTGCCAAGAGCTCAGCCGTTGCACGTAGCCTTACCGAAGCGTTTACTGAACGCAAAGTGACCAAGCAATATGTGGCCGTGGTGCGCGGCTTTATGTCTGAACAAGGTACTGTTGATTATGCGTTGAGCTTTAAGCCTGATGCCATTGCCGATAAATTTGCCAACTTAGATAAACCTGCTCAAGAAGCGGTCACCCACTGGCAGAGTTTGGCACAAATTGAGCTGCCATTTGCAGTATCAAAGAAGCATGCCACTAGCCGCTATAGTCTGGTGCGCTTAACGCCTGAAACTGGGCGCAAACATCAGCTACGTCGGCATATGAGACATGTATTCCATCACATCGTGGGTGATACCAGTCACGGCGATATACGTCATACACGGTTTTTTCGTACTCACTATGATTGCACGCGTATGTTGCTGCATGCACAGACTTTGGCACTCAGCCACCCCGTCACTGGTGAGCCACTAGTACTACAAGCAGGATTAGACGAGCAATGGATGCGTATCTTAGAAGAGTTCTCTTGGACAGATAGTGTTGAGGTTTAAGTCCCTAGTGGGGACTGGAAAAGACAACCTCTTATAATACGCTCCAAAACCTCAAGTTTTTCAAAATATCTTTTTTATCAAATCATCAGTATCTTGTAGCACCACGCATATAGACCACTCAATCATAATTAGCCATTTATTAGTGATCATCTTATCAAAAACCTTTTCCACAGCTATGTGACTACGCTCACGGATGTTAGTCTCATTTAAACTTACACATTTTTCTTGAAAGCTAAAAGATAACAAGAGAATAAAAAACGCAGAGCACCATTTGAAGCCCTGCGTTTGTTAGATTGAACTGTATTTACAGGATACTGTATCTAAATTGCAGATAGGCCGCTGTGATTGCCACTGCATCTTCTACCTGCGGATAATGGCCTAACATAGGCATATTGGTTATATCAGCGTTGGGTATCAGCTGGCGATAACGATCAATCATATGCTGACCTGAGATAGGATCTTTGGCACCTGCGATCAATTTCACTGGTACAGTACTGTTGATAATCGCGCCTACCCATCGCTCGCGGTACTGCTGACGCTGTGGCATATAGTTAATCAGCTTATGCATCACACCCAACCCATCATTGTGATTTAACAGCTGCCATAGCGTGTCTATCACCTCTACTGTGGGCGGCGTGTTTGGGCCAAATATCCGCTGTAGACTGCCTGCAAATTTCTGTTTATTAATCAGTTTTGATACCATAGGACCTAATGGTGATAGCAGTAGTTTCTGCACCAAGATAGGTTTGTGCGTCTCAGGGAATAGACCACCGTTTAAGAAGCATACGCTGGCAATGTGTCGCTCAGCGCTCCCTTCGACTTGTCTGGCTAGCAACTCCTGAGCTACCGTATCACCATAGTCATGCGCTAAGATATGATAATCACTGACGTCCAGTTTTTGCAAAACAACTTGATAAATATCAGCCTGTTCACTGATTAGATAGCGCGCGTTTTTGGGTTTGTCTGATAATCCAAACCCCAGCATATCGAGGGTAATAACATAATAATGCTCGGTTAGCGCATCCCACATGCCCTCCCAGTCCCAACTGGCACTAGGATAACCATGAATCAATAGCAATACGGGCGCACTTTTATCCCCTGCATACCGAGTGAAGATTTGGTGTCCATGAATTGATTCATATTGCCCCTGCCTTTGCCACTCATCAAGAGTTATCATTAGAGACTTACTCCTCAAATGATGGGTCAGTGCGGCGCAATTTTCTTAGTAACGCAGGCCATGCGATATCACCATTTGCACCTCGGGTCACTTGCTCTGATGCAGCTTGGATACCTGCCAAGATTTGTGCTGGTATCGGTGTCAATACACCGCCCCCGCTCTGCGCTTTGATCTGAATCTCACAAGCTCTTTGCATGATATACATGTACAAAAATGCATTGGCAACCGTATCGGCACAGGTGAGCAGACCATGGTTACGCAAAATCATAAAGTGAGCATCACCTAAATCAGCAACCAAGCGTACTTTTTCTTCAGGGTTTAATGCGACACCTTCGTAGTCGTGGTATGCCAAATTGGATAGCGGAAATAATGATTGTTGCGAGATAGGTAGTAGGCCTTTTTCTTGCGCTGAGACGGCCACGCCATCATTTGTGTGCAAATGAATGACGCAATGCGCATCATCACGAGCCTCGTGCACAGCACTGTGAATGATAAATCCAGCTGGATTTACGTCGAACTCTGATGGCGATACTTTTTCGCCTGCTTTATTGACTTTAACTAAGCTAGAAGCGGTAATCTCTTCGAATAACATTCCGTATGGATTGATTAAAAACTCATCCTCAGTGCCTGGCACGCGGGCAGAGATATGAGTGAATACCAGATCGTCCCAGCCATAAGAAGCAATCATTCGATAACAGGCGGCAAGATTTACGCGCATCTGCCACTCTTGTTCGCTCATGTTATGGTGTACACTCGAAGTTGAATCGGTCGATGTCGCGGTTTGCATAGTTGTTTGCATGGTGTATTCCTTTACTGTGTTAGATATCCTGAATGATTACTTTACACCATTTCATAAAACCAAATCTGTCAAAAACATTACACTTATGAATATCAATCATTATTTAAATAACGACCCATGGTTTAGTCAATTGCCAGCCATTGTGCAGCCGCTACTGGCAGGCGATGCGGTGCTAAAGGTATACCAAAAAGGCCAAATGATTCATGCCATCGGTGATAACGATGATGCGGCGCTACACTTTGTCGTGTCGGGTACGATTAGAGTCTGTAACGTGAGCGCTAGTGGCCACGCCATGACGTTGGCGCATCTATCTAGTGGCGAGCGGTTTGGTGAGATATCTATCATAGATGACAATCCTCGCACCCATGATGCATGGACGATTAACAAAGTAACGCTAATCTCTATCCCTAGAAACCTAGTCATTCGGGCAGCGCAGTTGCATCCGATTTTATACAAGCACCTCGCACTTATAACCTGCGAGCGAATCCGCCGAGCATTTAAATGGATTGATGATGCTACCTCACTCAATACCTCAGCGCGATTGGCTAGCATGCTAATTGGGCTGATTGACACTTATGGTAAGCAAATAGGAGACGATATCAAAATAGATCTGCGCTTATCGCAAGAAGAGCTTGGCTTTATGCTTGGTACTACCAGACAAACCATCAATAAAATCATCCAATCGTGGCAAAAGCAGCACCTTATCGATATGCACTATGGTTTTATCACCATAAAGGACAAACCCCAATTGATGGCAATGATGAATCCTGCCTGACTTAAATGTATAAAATCATCTCAGAAAACACCTCACCATCTAACTTATTCTAGTTAGCATCAATCGCCTTAACATCTTCTTAACAGACCACTTGCTATGGTAAGGAATGACGTTTCCTACCATCTGTTGAGAAGTATCTGTATGTCCATACCTCAAGCCATCAAGACCAATGTGCTCAAAATCAAAGCAAAAACCAGCTACCTTAGCAGGCTCTATGATCGTGAGATAAATCTCAGTTATCTTATTATTATCGTGGCTTTATATTTGGTAGCGACTGCAAATATTGGGTTTTTTGAGCAGGTGCTAAATGTCTATCCATTTAGCACAAACATGGGTTTTATACTCTCCATCACAGGTTTGTTATTTGGACTGATGTGGCTGGTATTACAGCTGCTGTGCTATCGCCCAGTTGCTAAGCCCGTATTGGCTACGCTCCTGATCATCGCTGCCATTTGCGGTTATTTTACCGATGCTTATGGGACGATATTTGACACCAACATGTTGATTAACAGTCTGGAGACCGATCAAGCAGAGGCGATGGGATTGTTTGCCCCCAGCATGGTCATTCGGGTGCTGATATTAGGCGTGTTGCCAGCATTTATCATTAGCAAAATTCGTCTAAAACGCTTTACTTGGCAACGCAGTATTCTACAAAAAACAGCCACGTTGATATTGTCTATCGCATTGATCGCAGCGTGTCTTTTACCCTTTGGTGACCAGTACGCCAGCTTCTTTCGTCAGCATAAACAAGTCCGTTATTATGCTAACCCGATCACGCCTATTTACTCTACGATCAAACTTGGCGAAAACTATATCGATGAGCTACGCCGTCCTGATACTTTGACGCTGCATGCGACGGATGCAAAGCGTGTGTCACCTGCTAATAGTGTGAGTGGCAATGCTAAACCAAAACTGATGGTGTTTGTGGTTGGGGAAACGGCTCGCGCTGATCACTTCGGTTTAAATGGCTATACACGCAACACCACACCGCTGCTCTCAAAACAATCAGACCTCTATAGTTTTCAGAATGCTGTCTCTTGCGGCACCTCTACGGCCTACTCCGTACCCTGCATGTTCAGCTATGCAAATCGAGCAGACTACGATATCGATACAGCCAAGTATAATGAAAACGTACTAGATACACTAAGTAAGCAAGGGGTTAATGTTATTTGGCGCGACAATAACTCCAGCTCTAAAGGCGTGGCTGATCGTGTTACTTTTGAGGACTACAAAACGGCTGATACCAATCCGAACTGTGATGTCGAATGCCGAGATATCGGTATGCTTGATGGGTTTGATGAACTTGTAAAGTCAGGCAGCTCACAGCAAGAGATGCCGAAAGACACACTTATTTTGCTGCATCAAATGGGCAATCATGGCCCCGCCTATTATCAGCGCTATCCCAAAGCATTTGAAGCGTATAACCCTGTCTGCATGACCAATGAGCTGTCTAAATGTGATGCTCAGTCTGTGATAAATGGCTACGATAATGCGATTCGTTATACCGATCACTTTTTGAGTAATGTGATTGATACGTTAAAGCCTTATGAGCAAGATTATGATGTAGTAATGGTATATATTAGTGATCACGGGGAGAGTTTGGGTGAAAATAATATCTACTTGCACGGCCTACCCTATAAGTTCGCACCAGATACCCAAAAACACGTGCCTACGATAGTTTGGTCGCCCAATAGTAATAGTATCGATACTGAGAGTCTTTCTAGTATGGTCAATCAGCCAGTGTCACACGATTTTATTACCCCGACATTGCTTAGCTTTTTTGGTATTACGACCGATGAAGTCAAAGGTGAAGCAACCCTTTTCAAACTGTCCCGTTCTAATTGAGTGGTTAAAAGTGAGTTATTCCAACTAATTTGTTAAAAACAGCTCTCTACATTCGTTTTTATATTACTCAGTCCTTTTAGGTAACCACTATTTTTTAGGTCAGCATCATGTACAAGATACTCGTCATTGAAGACAACCCCGATATCGTGGCCAATATTTATGCTTTTTTTGAGCCAAAAGGGTTTGAGTTGGACAACGCACATAATGGTTATAGCGGGCTAACACTTGCCTCAAACAATCGCTATGACGTGATACTGCTAGATGTGATGTTACCGGGTATGGATGGCACGCAGCTGTGCAAAAAACTCAGGGAAGAGTTGCATGACAAGACTCCCGTGCTAATGCTCACGGCTCGCGATACAATCTTAGATAAAGTCGCTGGGTTTGATAGCGGTGCTGATGATTATTTGGTCAAGCCGTTTTCGTTGGTTGAACTAGAGTGCCGTATCAAAGCGCTCATACGTCGCCATGAGGACGATCATTTTGCCCACAGTATTGCCGTCGGACCGTTGTCCTTAAACAATAGCGAGCATACCATTATGCGCGACGGACAATCACTGAAGCTTACCCCAACTGGCTTTAAAATATTACATATCCTCATGAGTGCAGCGCCTAGAGTCGTCAGTAAAACTGAGATTGAAGAAAAAGTATGGGGGCTAGATATACCCAGTAGTGATGCACTGCGCACCCATATGCATAGCGTACGGGCGCAGGTTGATAAGCCATTTAACACACCCATGATAGTCACCGTACCTGGCGTGGGCTACCAAGTTGTTGACCCTAATAAATCAGCAAGCGCGTAGTCGTGATTGCAGTATGAATTAAATAAACCTCATGTGACTTACTAACCGACTTACCATATCGTATTTGTCGCTCTATTATATATAGCCCTGTTATATATCGCCTTCTTCTATTAGGTTGTCCCATGCCATGCTCAATATAGACTCGATAGCCAATAAGTTCAGACTGTCTTACTTCATATTCGCGTTATTACTGTGCGCAGCTTTTGTCAGTATTTTCTTGTACGCGGAGAGCCGAATAGAGCAAGATTTGGTCAAGGCTCGCCTATTGCAGCAGCTAGAACTCAGTCAAGAAAAGTACGGTGACCAGCCTATCTATGTCGCTGAACCAGGTATCAAGATTTATCGCTATGACAAAGCACCTGCCAGTTTGCAAGCGATAGCCAATGACACGGTACAAGAGACTTCTGTCACTGTTAGTAAAACCTCTGGAGCAGGTCATGCCAACCTGCATCTTTTCGCCTATACTCAAGATGGTCAAACCTATATTTTGACTTACCTAGAAAACACCGAAATGGTGATGGGAAATTACCCAGTCTTGGCGATATTTGAGCACCTAGAAGACATATTTGCAGATACGCTAAAAGTAGCCGTGATTCTAAGCTTACTTATCGCCGCTATCTTCTCTCAGTTATCTTCCAAACAGATCATCAAGCCTTTATTGGATTTGAAGCAAGCCATCGAGACTGACCATCATAACTTAAGCGACTTGACACACTTGCCATCTGAGGTTGGTGTCTTGGCACGGGCCATCGATGAGAAAAACCACAAGTTAGAGCAATATCTCAAGCGCGAGCAACTGTTTACTGGTGATGTCAGCCACGAGTTACGCACGCCGTTGACTATTATCATGGGAGCTTCTGAAGTGTTGGCCTCGCAATTAGACGCTGACAGCCACTTAAATGAATTTACCAATCGCATTAGCACTACTGCCAAAGAAACTTCTGAGATCATCACCGCCCTGCTTCTACTATCGCGCGCGCCTGAAAAGTTAGACGCACCGCAAACCTCTATTAATAGTATCGCTTTAGCGGAAATGCAGCGCCTAAAATACTTGCTGCGGTATAAGTCTGTCACTTGTCAGATAATTGCTGAGCAGGAATACAGCGCTTACGTACGCCCCGAACTACTAAAAATGGCACTAGGCAATCTCATAAAAAATGCGTTTCAATATACCGATGATGGCGAGGTAACCATTACTATCGATGACGAAAAAATCACGGTGACTGATACTGGTTTAGGTATTCCTGAAGCAATGATGCCTTTACTCTATGAACGGTTTGAGCGATTAGAGTCTCAGTATAAAGACGAGCAAACAATTCTGTTGTCAGAGCATGATACAAAACATAAGGTTGAAGGCTCAGGTCTAGGACTCAGTATCGTCCAGCGTATCATGTCACATATGGGCTGGCAGCTCACTCACCAAGCCAATCGCTCAGGTGGTAGCACCTTTAGTATTTATTATAAGTAACCTTATGATAATCCAAAGACATCTTCATTTCCTAATCATTGATTACTGATTGGGAAATGAAAAATTTAAACACCCATTATGCTTTATTCTCATCCCTCTATATCCTCTTAACGTTTTCTTAACCTCTCCCGTCTTATACTCAGGCTATCTTAATTTTAATAGACCGTTAAGAATGCCATATGAAGCAAATTACTCATACCAACCTTGTAGGCCCATCAGCCGAGCATAGTTCTATCAATCAGACGACGCATGATAATGCACTCGCAGCTGATAGCTTTGCAAGTCATGCTAAAGGTAAAACAGGGCTTTACCGCATTATAAAAGCTACTGGCTATTCAATGGACGGCTTTAAGGCCGCATATAAATTTGAAGCGGCTTTTAGACAAGTTGTGTGGCTCAATCTTGTACTGCTAGCTGCTGTCATCGTTATGCCTTTTGCGCTTGGTATAAAAATGATGCTGGTCGTCGCTTCTTTTTTATCTTTGATTGTCGAGCTGCTCAATACAGGAATTGAAGCCTGTGTTGACCATACTTCAACCGCCAAACACCCGCTCGCAAAAATCGCAAAAGATGTCGGCTCTGCTGCACAGTTTTTGTCTTTATGTTTGTTACTGATCTTATGGGTAATGGCATTGTCTGTTCTATTTTATTAAAGCATGACAAGCACTCGCATATCAGCGCAAGGCATTGCTAGCACTATCTTAAGTAAACAATAAAACGAAAATCGTATTAGGATCTCTCAACATCTCACGTACGTTATTAGGTGTAGTCATGACTTCAAAAAAAAACGCAATGACTTGGGACTGGCTAAAACTACTGTGCGTCACCATCATGGCCACCTTGGTTTTTGAGCATAGCCAATTAGACGTACGTATCAGTGAGCTTTTTTATAACAATGGACACTGGCTACTCGAAAAAGGTGCGCAGCCTTATGCATTTATTTTTTATGATTTGCCCAAAGCATTATTGATTCTATTGGCTGTCTACCTCATAGCGGTTTTAATCATCAAGTACAGACAGTCAAGGCTTAATGCTACTGCCCTAAACTGCAATAAGCTAAATCGCAGTAAGCTCAGTCATAATAAGCTTGATCAATTTATGCTTTCTTTACCTATGCGCGAGATAAGCTACCTACTGATTATATTGGCGATTGTACCTGCTACCATTGCCATGCTCAAAGGTGTCACCCATGTTAGCTGCCCAAATGACTTGGTTATTTTTAATGGGGATTTGCCCTACCTCAATCTTTGGCAAAACATCGTAGCAACAACGCCTGCCAGATGCTTCCCAGCAGCTCACGCCAGCGCAGGGTTTTCTTTATATGGATTGGCTTTTTTACCGACACTAAGAAAATACCGCTATCAAATAGTCATATCAGTAACTATTTTGGGCTGGACAATGGGACTGTATAAGATGCTATTTGGCGATCACTTCTTTAGCCATACATTGGTCTCAATGCTGCTGTCATTAACCATAGCCTGTGCGCTCGCTGCTCTATTTTTCAAACAATCAATTAAAAATAAAGCACACAGCACCAACGATGATAAAGGACATACTGGTCTGAGCTTGTCTAACATTGAGCACTCTAACATTTAAATTCAGCACTTAGGTTCAGTACTTATGCATCAGTACTTAGCTTCAATAATTAGGTATCAATACTTATGCATTAATAGTTGGAATTGACGTTCGAATATAACAGAGCCGTTCGTTATCTCTTTACTAAAATAGCACTACTAAGTATTTGAAAAAACCCTGTATAAATAATTAACAATCACTGGCTTATTGTTAAGCAAACGCACGGATAGCGCTTGTGAATAAGCTCCTCTATATCAATAGCCTGCACAGGAATGTAGCTATGCGCTTGTTGTCTATTAGGCCAAAACCTTCGCATATCTATTCTTTTTTGACCATTCCATTGCTGCTTGTAGGCGCTACAAATAGCAGTCAAGCGGCCAACTACACTATTAATCCTGCCAGCACTCACATCCGATTTGCCATCGAACGCTTTAAAAGCTCGGCCACGACTGGTGGCTTTTATAATATCAAAGGTCATTTGCAATAAGATCCAAACCTAAGTATTGGCGATATCTCATTAATCATACCGATAAACTCTTTAAATACGGGCAACCCTTCTTTTAATAATAGTTTAACGGGGCCTGAATTTTTTGATATGCAGAGGTTTCCTTCAGCGCATTTTGAATCGACAAGATGGTATTTCAATCAAGATAAAAAAAGCCCTCAGGTCACTCGGGTAGATGGACAACTGACCTTACATGGCGAGACACACCCAATTAGCCTAACCACGACTAAGTTTGATTGTTATCTAAACACGAGCATCAGAAAGGATGTTTGCGGTGGCGAGTTCACTGCTACGATTAATCGCACAAAATGGAATATCAATAAATTCGCTTAGTTCGGACTGACCAAAAACCTTGACTTAAGTATCAAGGTCGAAGCAGCCAGACTATAGTATTTTTAATGTTTCGCCATTGTCTGAATGGATACTGGTAGTGATTTTCAGAAAGCTTAAAAAGGAATTAGACATGATTCATCGGTATTATAAGAGTATTGCGAAACCGCTTTCTGCAATCATGCCAGCATTGTCATTTTCTTCGATAATAACACTGACATTGGGATTCAGCTTAGTGTCTACCGTCGTGATGGCAGGCACGGTCAGCCTGCCAATAGACACTTTGCCCAGTCGAATAACCCTACCAAATGTCAGCCCTGCTAATAGTGCGCTTGCCAATCGCGGCGCTTACATAGCACGCAGCGCCGACTGTATGGCTTGCCACCGTGATGACTATAGTGGCGGCGTACCAATTGAGACGCCCATTGGCAATATCTACTCGACCAATATTACACCGTCAACGCGCTATGGCATCGGCAACTATACTGAATCTGACTTCAAAAAGGCTTTGCAAAAAGGTCGTGCACCCAATCATCAGATTTATCCTGCGATGCCTTACCCGTCCTATCATGGCATGACAGATGAGGATATCAGTGCATTATTTGCGTACTTTCAGACCGTTGCTATCGTAGACAAACCACCTGAAAAAACCACTCATTTGCCTTTCCCGTTAAATATTCGTAGCTTGATGCTGGCATGGAATGTCATCAATGTGCCTTCTACCGAAAATCGCTCAGGACTGACGAAAACTCAGCAGCGCGGTGAATATCTGGTCAATAACTTAGAGCACTGCGGTACCTGTCATACACCGCGCAACTTAACACAAGGTCTTGATAAAGACCGCTATTTATCCGGAGCGCCACTTGGTAAATGGTTTGCACCAAATATTACGCCTGACAACGATACGGGTATCGGCCTTTGGAGCGAAATGGATATCGTGACTTACCTGCGTACAGGCACGCTTGATAAGCGTGCTTATGCGGGCGGCCCGATGGCAGAAGCCGTGGCGCATAGTACGCGTTATCTCACTGATGAAGACCTGATAGCGATGGCTGACTATTTAAAAGTCGTTCCAGCCATTAAGACCGATGATTATTTGATACCTGTCAATGTCTCTCGCCTACCGCAACCAGTCAGTAACTCGATTACTTACGACTTACTTGAGCAAAAAGACTATTTGGCGCGTGCCAAAACCAATACTGTCAGCAGTGCCAACAATAGCGGTCTGAACAGCAACACGCCAAAAGAGTTGTATCTGACACATTGCGCCAGCTGTCATGGCATCGATGGTTACGCCCAGCCCGATGCCCGCTATGCATCCATCGTTGGCCTCAGTAGCATTCGCCGCGTAAAACCTGATGCACTCATTGGCGTCATTGCATTTGGGGCAAAAGGGGCATTTAACACAGCACCAAAAATGCCTGGTTTTTCAGAAGACTTAAGTCCTGCGCAGATTGCTAATATTACTAACTACGTACGAGTCACCTTTGGTGGTCTATCTAACAGCGATGTCAGCGCGGCGGATGTCACGCGTGTGATAAAAGAAAAAAGCTAACCATAAAACTAACTATAAAAAATACGCTCTAATCTTCGCTTTTATAATAATGTAAAGACTCAGCACGATAAGGATAGTCCTATGAATGACCTGCTCCAATCTCCTACGCGGCGACAACTGCTCTCAATGATAGGCAAGACGGCAGGCGCGACCGCGATGTATCAAGCGATGACCACGTTGGGGTTTGCATCCGAGTCAAGCTTTAACGAAGAAATGAACCTCAAAGGCGCACCGGCTGGCGCTAGTATCGTGATATTGGGTGCAGGATTAGGTGGTCTAACTGCCGCCTATGAGCTGCGCAAAGCAGGCTACAAAATGACCGTGCTTGAGTACCAAAATCGTGGCGGCGGACGTAGCTGGACACTCAACAGCGGTGACAAATATACAGAGCTGGGCGGTGCTGAGGTCACGTGCGACTTTGAAAAAGGCAATTATTTTAATGGCGGGCCATGGCGACTGCCCATTCATCACTACGCGGTCTTTCATTACTGCAAAAAGTTCGGTGTGGCATTGCAGCCCTTTATCCAAAACAATGATCGCGCTTATCTACACCGTACCAATCACTTCAATGGTGCGCCGCAGCGTTTGGGTGAGGTGCAAAACGATATCCGCGGTTACGTGTCAGAGTTATTGTCCAAAGCCGTCAATAAGGGCAGTCTAGATAGTACGGTCAATAAAGAAGACAAAGAAAAACTACTCGAAGGTCTCAAGGGCTGGGGCGTGTTAGATACCAACTATCGTTATGTCAAAAGCCATGAGACTGGTAAGCATCGCGGCTATAGTGTATATCCCGGTGGTGGTCTTATGCCAGATGCCAAGCCATCAACCCCCATACCGATGAACAAATTATTAGACTCAGGTATGTGGTCGGATATTTATAGCAACTATACCGTGCATGTGCATCAACCAACGATGTTTCAGCCTGTCGGTGGTATGGGGGAAATCGGTGATGCGTTCACACGTGAATGTCGAGATATGATTACCTTCAATGCCAAAGTCACCAAGATCAATCAAGACGAAACTGGCGTAACCGTTGACTATGTCGATAGTAATAGCCCTGACGGTGCAGCCAAAATAGTGCGCGCAGATTGGTGTATTTGCACTATCCCCTTGTCCATACTGACTCAAATTGACATCAACGTCTCCGCGCCAATGAAACAAGCGATGGCAGCCGTTCCTTATGATAGCTCTTACAAAGTGGGTTTGGAGTTTAAACGACGGTTTTGGGAAGAGGATGAATGGATCTATGGCGGCATCACCTATACTGATCTGCCGATCACCCAAATCTCCTATCCGTCACAGGATATGTTTAGCTCAGGCTCAGGTGTGCTACTTGGTGCTTATGGATTTGGCGAGACTTCGTACAAATTTAACTCATTGACACCCAAAGAACGTATCAACGCGGCGCTCGCCTATGGCAAACAGATTCATCCACAATATACAAAGGAGTTCCGCGCTGGCACATCCGTCGCATGGCACCGTATCCCTTGGTCACTTGGCTGTTATGGTATCTGGAGCGAGTCCAGCCGTGAGCAGTACTATGAGACACTCTGCGAAATTGACCACCGTATCGTACTGGCAGGTGAGCACTGTTCGCACATTCCTGCGTGGCAAGAGGGCGCGATATTATCCGGTATGGATGCTGCCAAACGCTTGCATCAAAAGGCCAAAAAGCTTGGATAGCAGTGTCTTTTTAATAAGCTTTTGGATAACCAGTCTGGCGTTGAAGCAAGGATGATAACAATGAGACTAGGCATATTAGGAATAATCATGAATATGGTGACAGTAAACCCATTTAAATCGTCTAGCTCGCTCAGCTCGAGTAAGGCAATAATGATGCTCATGATTGGCGGGTCAATCGCATTAACAACGTTGTCAGGCTGTAGTCAATATAAGGCAAAAAACGCAGCCACTATCGCCAGCCCGCAAACAGCGCCCATGCTATTTGGC
The DNA here is from genome assembly GCF_050267985.1 of Psychrobacter sp. NPDC078929. Classification (NCBI taxonomy): domain Bacteria; kingdom Pseudomonadati; phylum Pseudomonadota; class Gammaproteobacteria; order Moraxellales; family Moraxellaceae; genus Psychrobacter; species Psychrobacter sp. NPDC078929. The sequence goes on from NZ_JBNNFX010000001.1 coordinate 214,226, forward strand.
AACAGTTTTGACAATCAGGCCAGTCGCAATCAAGGTGCATGGGGCGGCGTATATATGTCCAAAGCAGAATTGGCTGAACCCACCAGCAACATTGTCGATGTACGCTCAATACCAAAAATGAGCGATGATGCTAGCATGCAGCAGTGGCTCACTAAATTTGAAGGCAGCATACAAGGTAAAACTGGGTTCTTTACGATCAATGGCAAAAAGCTCTACGATGACTCTTGTGCAGGTTGTCATATGCAAAAAGGTGAAGGCGCGCAAGGCACAGGCTACTATCCACCACTGGCAAATAATAGCAAGATGCAATCGAAGTACTATATTATTAGTGTCGTTATCAATGGCCTGCGCGGTATGCCATCGTTCCACCGTATGATGAATGACGAGCAAATAGCAGCTGTCACACAATACGTGCATAGCGATCTAAATAGCTTCACTGATACAGTAACTACTGCTAATGTCGCACAGCTACGCCATGACTTCCCACCAGGATCAGACCCTAGTGAGTAAGTAAAATACACTATAAGCTAGCTACCTTACAAAGTATTCGAACTCTTATGCCTAGCTTTAACTACGCTTAGGCGGCACTGAATATGTGCCGACTACATGAGCCACCACATCATCAGACCCTTCCGAATAAAGAGATACCTCACCTACTATCAACGTACGTCCCACTTTCAATAAAGTACACTCGGCGATAATACGAGAGTCCGCTGATGGCTTACGCAAAAAATTGATGGTCAAACTCGTCGTCACCGTTAATGGGACTATACCGATTCTTCCGAGTATCGCGACATAAATAGCCACATCAGCGACGGCCATCATGACAGGGCCCGAGACTGTGCCACCGGGACGCAACTCATTTATGCCAATCTCGTGCGATAAGGTCGCACCATTTTCATTGACCGCCTCAACGACGCATTTGGTTTGTGGAAACTCCAATGCCATAAAGGCGCTGATTTCTTCTTTGGTTGCAGACATAAGGCTTCCTTGAATTGAACTGTCCATGTTGATTCGATTAATACATTTATACGATCATTACTAGTTGGCAAAATCGAAACTATTTTTACCTATGTTACGATGCTCTTTTAATACTCTGAACTACGTACCGACTATACATATATCAATGTATCACGGGCGTGCCTTCTGTACTAAAGGCAAATCCCTTATTGCTAAAGTTACCGATCATGACCGCTTCTATCACTGGTCTGACGGTTTCATCCACACCTTCGACTTCGATGATAAAGTTGGCACCAGAACCGCCTTTATCCTCTTCTTTTTCGACGATATAGTTAAGCGTCGCCATCGCTGGTAGCTCGATAGGCTTATCTAGATATGATTTGACCAATGCTCCATCTGTATCGTAATAATCAATTTTATTGATATACAGTGACTTTTTGAGCGTGGTGTTACGTACACTCAGCGTGGCCGATAGCAGCACTTTGCGTGCGTCTCTATCGGTATAGATATCAGAATAAATCGGTACATAAAAGGTTTGCTTGTAACCAAACTGACTGTGATCCACGTCTGAGGTAATCGCCAACTCTTTAATCGGGTCTTTTTGATGCTCAGACAGAAGAACGTTCGGGTCTTGCGCGGACTGATCACAACCTGACAGTAGTGCCATTATAGCGATCAGTAGGACAGATATACTTCGCTTATTCATAATCATTTCCCTATACCTTCTGGTATCACTGCGATGACAAGCTGCTATTTGATTTTCACACCCACACTACGTAAGAACTGATTGATGTGTTTGTTGGCACCATAGATCACCAGTACATCGCGCTCTTGCAATACTTGCTCAGGCGTCGCCAAACCTTGAATACTAGGCTTGCTCTGCGTACGACCAAAACTGTCTTCATAATACTCATAGCGCAACGTACTAAGCAATCGGATATTAAACTTTTGCTCTAACTGTAAGTCGTCAACGGTCTTACCAATCAGCACATTTGGAATCTTAATCTCTACCATGCTGAAGTTATCGCTCAATTCGAACGAATCGACAAAATAACGTAGTGACAGACGCTTGGCCCAGCGATTGGCCGCTTCTTTTTCAGGGTGAATCAAATCATCCACACCGATGGCTTGTAGGACTTTTTCATGTAGCGGATTGATACTACGGCTGATCAAACGTTTTGCTTTTAACGTCTTAAACAGCGCCGTTGCCATGACATTAGCGCCTTGATCTTCGCCAATTGCCACGATGACAATATCGGTATCAACGATTGGTAATCCGCTAACCGTATACTCGTCCGTGGCATCCATACACAACGTATGAGAAATCACTTCTTTATACGCTTCAACCCGTTGCATACTACTATCAATAGCAATCACTTCATGCCCTTGACTGGTCAATGCCGATCCTAACGATGCACCGAAATTTCCTAGCCCTACGATGATGTACTTCATAACTTAAACAACCTTTTTTAGTATTTTTTTGCTATTTATTAAGAACGACTCAGTCTGTTTACGACGGATTAGTTAATCGTAATCTCTTCAGTAGGATAGCGATAATTACGTTGACGCATATTTTTTAGCAGTGCGATAAATATCGTCAGCATACTGACGCGGCCAACAAACATAATGACCGAAACCACTATTTTACTAAAATCTGATAAGTCTGCTGTCAGGTTTAAACTTAGCCCCACCGTGCTATACGCTGAAAAGCACTCAAATACCACTTTAATCAAATCAAGCTCTGGCTGATCATAACTGATGAGTGTCACGCCCGTACCGATGACCAGTAGCGACAGCCACATAATAGAAAATGCGCGGCGAACTGAAATCTCCGCAATCTCTCGTTTAAACACCTCTATCTTGGTCTGTCCACGAGCTAGGCTCAATGTATTCAATAACGCAATCGCAAAGGTACTGGTCTTGATACCCCCACCTGTCGAGTTTGGCGAAGCACCAATCCACATTAGAAATATCGTCAGCATCACCGTTGGAAACGTAAGCTCACCCATATCAATCACATTGAATCCTGCCGTACGCGGGGTAGCCGCAGTAAAAAACCCTGTTACTAGCTTACCGAGGAAACTGGTATGGTCAGCGAGCACATTATTGTATTCAAATATCATCACCCCAATCAGACCGACCAACAGTAATGCGCCTGTGGTAATCAAAGTAATACGACTATTGATATTAAGTAACCAAGGCTGATAAATATAGCGTTGGTCATGGCGATTGATCAGCCGCTGAGCACGATAACGTAAATACCTAAGCACATTGACCACAATAGTAAAACCCATACCACCGAAGATAAATGTCATCGCCAGAATCAGCTGTAGCGAATAATTAAAACGTAGCGAATCATCGTACAAGCCAGCACTAAATGTCGAAAATCCAGCATTACAAAAAGCAGAAATCGCATGAAAGACTGAAAAGAATAGCTGCTCAGACCAATCCATATTGGGTATGTCATAAATACTGATATAAATCAGCGCAGCCGCTACCGCCTCGACCGCAAACGTGACGTATAAGATAGACTTAAGTGTCGACACCACATCACCCATACCGCGCATGTAAGACATCTCGCTGATGCTGGCTTGTGTCTCATAACTGACACCGCCCTTAAAGAAATAACTAAAATAGGTCACAAAGGTCAAAATACCCAAACCGCCAATTTGTATCAGCCCCATAATAATAACTTGTCCAAAAGTCGTAAAATAGGTGGCAGTGTCCACTACGATAAGCCCCGTCACACAAACCGCACTGGTCGCGGTAAAAAGCGCATCAACAAAAGACAGTGGTTGCGTCGTCGCATTGGGCATCATCAATAGCAAGGCACCAACCAGCACCACGACTAAAAAGCTTAGAATAAAAAACTGGGCAGGATGTAGAAAGGTACGATTGAGATTAAAATTGTGATCGGAGAGTTCGCGGACGAAGGTGACAAACACCGCTATCTTTATCGCGACAAAGCCATCAACGGCAGCAGATAGGCCCGAACGTACTAAGTCCGTAAAATGCGCGGTCAATAAAATGATAATGGCAATGCTGGTCAGTGCGTCAAAGACGGCGACTTTATTAAGCGTTAATGGCTTTTTGGTATAGATGTAACGCCCAGCGGTCACCATAAAACTGAGAAAAATAATGACCAAATAGAAAATATGGAATACTTGCTGGAGCCACGTCGGTAGTGTAAAACCACTATCTAACAAGGCAATCGCTACCCCGATGACACTAATAAGAATCGTAAAATTGTTTAATAACCGATAACGCGTGGCTGCATTCATAGCCTGAGTCCATGACAACGATAACCACGATACTTATACTCCTTTTTTGTCGTATCCACAAAAAGTGATTTAAGTTAATCGTAACCAATTATTGAGTCATAGCAGCTATTGATAAGCTAGATACTGACAACCAGAGCGAGATAAAAAGTGCGCATTAGGCAGTAACGGTTTTAATAACTCTATAGTTTAATGCTATCGCTTATACACATTTATTAAACTTCTTCTTTTACTTTTGCTATTTTTACGCCGCCCCATGTCACCAATGCCACACCAATAGCAATTAAGGTCGCACCTAAAAATAAACCTTCTGGTGGACTCTCCCCTTGCAAAAAAATAGCGATGGGCACGCCCACAATGGCTCCTACTGCGCCTAGTAAGCTTAGCAACACGGGTCCACCTGTCTTTTGCAATAGAAATAACAGTAAAAACTGTCCAGCGAATACGCATGCTTGTGTAGCTATCATGCTTAGCGGCAACCAATTCTCTAAAGGTACAGCAATAGAAAAGTCTGACATCATACCAAACAAACCTAGCAGCAGCGCTGTCGCAATCAACATACCTGGAGCGAGTGCACCAGAAGACGCATTATCAGGCCAGCGTAATGTCCGATATATATTACCAATAGCAAGTAGCACTGGGCCACAAAGCGCGATTAAAATCCAAAATACACTAGAATCTGGCGCAAAGAATTTATGCACGGCTAATGCCCCTGCTCCAATGAGTGCCGCGATGACCCCAAGCGCACGGACAATATAAAATTGCTCTATACGTAGTAACAGCGCACCAAGATAAGTTAGCAGTGGCGGCAATGAGAGGATTAAGGCGACGAAACCTGCGCCCACATGAGGAATGGCAGAAAATAACAGTAAGTTGGCGGCCGCGACACTGACCAGCGCCGCGACAAAGTAATACTCTAAGCTGCGCGCATTAAGAGGAGGGAGTTCTTTTCTGATGAGCGCTACCATCAGTAAGATAACAGCAGCGCCAGTAATCGACCAAAACAAAAACCCTAATGGGGTCAGACCGACATCGATAGCGTACTTTGCCACATTGGTCGAGATACCAGTGAGTGCCCCACCTGCCAGCATACAAACAAAAGGCACCAACCAAGTAGTTTTGTGAATACTGGTTTGTTTGAGCGAGTCATTCATCGACTATCCTATTGGATGACGAAATTTCTTAATCATGTTAGATGGCCTTTAAAATAACTTATAACAGCACCCTAATAGCTACTGGCAAAAAATATCAGCAGGTAAGCTTTGTACAGCGACGGTTGCTGCATCAATTGCTCCAGCGACATAGCCAGGGAACTGCGCCGACCACTCACTACCACAACCTGTTAGACAGTCTTGCCACACGCCTGTTTTTGGCTTGGATGGCGGAGCTACTGCATGCTGACCGTTGCCGCTAGCATCAGCGGGCATCGCTGTTAATGGGTCTGTTGCCCAGTCTTTAAGATATTCAGCTTTCGGAGTACTTGCCTGCGCACCAAATAGTCGCACCAACTGGGCACGGCAATGTTCTTTTAGCACCGTATCAGAGACGCTCCGACGTACTTGAGCAGGAACGCCAAAGAAACCAAACAATGCCCCATCGTTCTCTAATGTCGAGGCATCATGTATCTCAGTAAGCGGCCCTATTGCACTGCGCGCAGCACCCGAGAGACTAGCATCTCGCCAAAATGGTGATTCATAAATAGCGACGTATTTGGCATGGGGAGCCATCCAAGTGTCGGTCTCTTGCCACTCTATCGCTAAATCTTGCGGTAAAGTAGGTTCAAATACGATATTACTAACCGCCAACCGCGGTGGTAGCGCAAGTAATACATGCTGCGCTTGATAAGTGATTATTTGACCAGCGTTGATATGTTCAGAGCCATACTCGCTGTCTATTTTAATATGCTGACCAGTCTTGGTTAAGCGCCTTACTGTCTGTCCCGTTAAGATACGCTTGACATCCAAGCGAGCATATAAAGCATTAATTAGCGCCGTCATTCCACCCACGAGGCGCATAGATGGTGGCGAGCTCTGATAACCTTGCGTACGGATAGGCAACTCACTGGGGCCACGTTCAACCATCATATCGCCTTCTTCGAACTGGGCGAAACGTGGTAAACCTAATGCCTCGATAAGACTGCTCAACTGCGACTGATACTCTGGCCAAAACCACGACGGCCCTAAATCAAAGCCATCGTTTGATTTTTCATGATCGCCACTTTGATCGCTAACATTCTGACCCACTGATGATTTGGCAACAGTGATACGCCCGCCCAATCTATCACGAGCCTCTATCAGTATATAATCAATGCCTTTTTGTTCTAATAAGAAGGCAGCATACAATCCACTTAATCCACCACCGACGATCACCACTGGTACGTTTTGCATATCAAATACGTCCTATCTCATCAAGTACATTTAATCAGGACTACTCGATCAAAATTGTTCGAGTGAAACTACTCACCCAACAACTTAGTCAGCATCTCATCAATCTCAACCTTAAACTCTTTGTCTTCAATTTTATTGGCTGTGACTTTAGCATTTTGTAGGCTTTGGATAGCGGCTTCTTTTTCGCCTGTCTCAAGCTGTAGCACCGCCATAGAAAAAGCAATCGATGACATATGATCTTTTGAGTTAATGGCAGTAGCCTTGGCCAGTGCTTTGTCATAAATCACCAGTGCTGCGTCCAAATCTTCTGTGAAATCAGCAAGCGTTTCCCATTGTTCTGGGTGGTCTTTGTCAGTGCCTTCATTGTCGGTACAAATGGCGTTTAGTTCAGCATATAACGAATCAAATTTTTCTTGATTGCCTCTGCGATCCGCTTCTAACAATTCTTCGGCTAAGGTGTAAATGGCTTTATATATTTTGGTATTAATCATTGTTTACAACCTTTTATTGACTATATCGTGTGTGGTTAGGATTATAACGTAATTCTAGGGCGTGTCCTCATTTTAAAAATGGTGATAAAAATGAGATAAACTGCAGTCAAACAAGGAAAGTAGCGCAGATAATATCGGGATATTAACCAGCTATTTAACGATGTTTGGCAAAATTTAGCCATTTTTAGCCCGTTTAGATATGATCAATTGAATTGAGGACACGCCCTAGCGGCTCAGATGATTGCTACAGAGAAGAACACAATATTTATGTGGCTGTTATTAAGATTACTATGAACCTTATTAAGGTTGCTATTCATACTATAGTCGATTCAATTTAAAAGCAGCACAAGGCAACCGAGCGCAAGTTATACATTAGTATGCTTAGCGAGGATGACGATGATGTAGCGGATTTATATAGACTTGACTATATTAGGGTTACAACTCGCGCCAGTGCAACCACAGTCGCGTATCCAGCTCAAATTGATGATATTCAGGCTCCATGTGGCAGCATAATTGATAAAACGCTTTGTTATGCTCATGCTCTTTGAAATGGGCAAGCTCATGCACCACTATCATGCGCAAAAACTCTGGCGGCGCGTCTTTAAATAGGCTGGCTACCGTGATGCTATTGTGCGATTTCAGCTTACTGCCCTGTACGCGCGATTGCGTCGTATGGATACCTAGGGCATGTTTTAAAACTTTCAATTTACTGCTATAGCTGACATTTGATAGCTGACCAATCTTACGCATGTATTGGGTTTTTATCTCATTGATATACTGATAGAGCGCTTTGTCGCTTTGGATTTGATGCTGAGTTGGGTATTTTTTTTCCAGATACTCGCCCAACCTACCATCACTGATAAGCTGAGCAGCTTGAGTTTGAATCTGTTCTGAGTAATGCGCTATGTACTTTAATTTGGTCACAAATGTATCCTTTGCTAATACGTTGCAGCGTATCAGTCGATCAATTTAATCTTAATGAATTTTACCTTATATTTGCGGCGCTTGTTTGCCACTTATTTGGGATATATCTTCAACTTAAATGACAGTTATTTATAAATAGTTAGTCATAAAAAAACCCATAAGCTGCGTTCAACTTATGGGGATATTTTTACTGATAGTTTTACTTAAAAAGTTTGCCTGATTAACGCTCTAAATGCAGATACTGCAAGTGACGTTCGTACTGATTTAGGATATCAACCAATACCTGCTCTTTTGAGTAGCCAACCAAGTCATACTCCTGCGAGCCTTCACTTAAGAAAACTTCCGCACGGTAGTAGTACTCTGCGTGCTTGGTAGATGTGCTCAATGTAAAGTTAGGACGATGAGCTTTAATCAAATTGACTTCATAAATAAAGTCATCTTCATCGCCGTGACCGACACGCAGTTTTAGACCGTCTACCTGACCACTATCTTGGTCCATGCCTGCATCGATACCTTCACCGATACTGGCAAGGTTTTTGGTATCTAACGAGGTTTTGAGACCACCTGCTTTAAATTCTTTTTCGACCTCAGACATCGCTGGCATCACGACCGTATGCAAGAATTTTTCAACCTGTGCATGTCCTGGGAAACTCACAATACGTTGCAAGCGCGCTTTCCAGCTCTTCCCACTGTCCAACACATTTGCCGTGCCGATTGTACTAGCTTTACGCTTGTTGCCTTCTTCTTTTAGCGACTTCCACATAGACATCATGTAGAGCACAAGAATAATAGAGAATGGCAAACCTGCAATAACAGAAACAGATTGCAATGAGGCAAAGCCACCTGCAAATAACAGTCCTAACGTAATAAGACCAGTCGCTGCTGCCCAAAACAGACGTAACCAAACAGGAGCATCGGTATCATTGGTCATACCTCTTGAGCTCAGGTTCGCTAGTACTAACGCGCCTGAGTCAGCAGAAGTCACAAAGAAAATAAGACCAATAACCACACCAGCAAATGACAATACCTCACTGTAAGGGAAGTACTCAAACAGCGCAAACATGCCCATTGCCGCATCATTGACCGCGATTTCGCCAAGCTCTGTTGCGCCATTGGCAACCAAATCTATCGCTGAATTACCAAAGATAGAGAACCATGCGAAGATAAAACCAAGCGGAATAAACATCACACCAAATACAAACTCACGTAGAGTACGGCCACGGCTAATACGCGCGATAAACAGACCGACAAACGGTGCCCAAGCAACCCACCATGCCCAGAAAAATATCGTCCACCAAGATTTCCACTCGGCACCAGCAGCACCGTCATAAGCATAAACGTCAAAGGTTTTATAAATGATGGTTTGGAAATATTGACCGATATTTTGAGTAAAGGTATTTAATAGATACACCGTATTGCCCATTACCAATATGGCAAGCAACAAGAGTATTGACGACAGCATGTTGAATTCAGATAGACGACGAACGCCTTTTTCGACACCTGTCATCGCAGAGATAGCAGCAGCCGCGACAACACCTACGATGATGAGCGCCTGAACCGTTTTGCTAGATTCGATACCGAACACATGGGTCAAGCCAGCATTGGCCTGCAATACCCCAATACCTAAACTGGTTGCAATACCCATCAACGTACAGACGACACCGAAGGTATCAATACCATCGCCTAACCAACCTTTGATTAAACGTTCACCAAATATCGGTGTCAACGGCGAGCGTAACGCGAGTGGCATGTTTTTGCGATAAGCAAAGTAAGCCAGCGCCATACCGATTAGTGCATAAATACCCCACCCGTGTAGACCCCAATGCAAGAAAGTCTGAGCAAGTGCTTCGCGCATGGCCTCAGCACTAGCAGGCTCTAAGCCTGTATGCGGGGTCAAATAATGCATCAAAGGCTCAGAGGCACCAAAGAACAACAGGTCAATACCAATACCCGCTGAGAACAGCATGGCCGCCCACGCTAAAAACGGAAATTGTGCTTTTTCGTGGTCTTGACCAAGCTTTATATCACCGTACTTAGAAAAACCAACAAACAACGCAAAAATACTATAAGCGGCAACCACCAACATATAATACCAGCCAAACTTGTCTGATACCCAAGTCATGCTTGCGCTCAACAAGGCCTCACTATAATTTGGAAAAACGATGGTCCAGATTATCAATAAAATAGAAATAATAGCTGAGCCCATAAACACGGTTTTGTTTAGGGTCAGAGGTTTCGTCACATCTTGTGATGGCGAACTGTACATAAAAGACCTCAATATATAAATTAAACAGGGTCCGATATTGCTTTGTCCGGCATCGTCTAATAGTAGACTGATGATCTATAACCGTATACGTAGAACCAATCGCATGACGGACAAAGCAGTACCAATAAATAAAAAGCTAATAAAATTATAAACAAATTCAACCTGAACGGTATTCATTATTCTAATACGTTAGCGCTGATAGAAAAGGCCTCTACTTGGAAAGGCCTTTTGGTTAAAATTTTCTCATATCGTTATTTATTCAGTAACCTGTATGCAGGCTTATATCGCAGCCTACACCGTCGAGAGATAATCGCGCATTGGCTCTGAGCGCAGCGGTGCACCATTGGCCACATAATAATCTGCCGTTGAACGTGGCAGCTGTACGCCTCTCATCTTGTCGACGATTTTTTCGGCCAACATAATAGTTGTAGCATTGAGATTACCACTAATAATGTTTGGCATGATAGACGCATCGACGACTCGCAAGCCATCAATACCATGTACCAGACCTTCGCCGTTTACCACCGAATCATTATCTTCACCCATCGCACAAGTACAAGATGGATGATAAGCCGTCTCACTATGATTGCGTACGTATTCATCTAACTGGGCGTCGGTGACCAAATCATCGGTCGGTGCAATCGCGCGACCACGATAAGGGTCAAGCGCTGGCTGATGCATGATCTCACGCGTGATACGCATTGCAGCACGGAACTCTTGCCAGTCTTGATCATGCGACATGTAGTTAAATAAGATACTTGGATGTGCTTTCGGATCACGTGATTTTAGCTTGACGCGGCCACGGCTCGGTGAGCGCAGTGAGCCGACGTGTGCTTGGAAGCTGTGTGATTTCACAGCACTGCGGCCATCGTAGCGTACGGCTAGTGGCAAGAAATGATACTGAATATTTGGATGGGTAAACTTCTCATCCGTACGGATGAACCCGCCACCTTCGAATTGGTTAGACGCACCAAGACCTGTGCCATTGAACAACCATTCCGCACCAATCGCAGGCTTATTCCACCATTTATTGGCAGGCGCAATTGACACTGGCAGTTTGCATTCATACTGCATATATAGCTCTAGATGGTCTTGTAAGTTATTACCGACACCTGGCAGATCCAATATTTCAGTCACGCCAGCATCTTTTAACCACTGACCAGGACCGATACCTGAACGCTGTAGCAGTTGTGGTGAGGCAATCGCACCAGATGAGACAATCACTTCACGAGCGGCATGGAAATTTTTGGTCTGGCCTTCGTGTTCGACTTTGACACCGACAGCGCGCTTGCCGTCAAATAAAATTACGTCAGTCAATGCACCTGTCAAAATCGTAATGTTGCTACGCGGTTTGGCACGGTCAAGATAGCCGCGAGCCGTTGATGCACGGCGACCGTTAGGCGTCACGAATCGATCCATCGGACCAAAACCTTCTTGCTGATAGCCGTTTAGATCTTCGGTACATGGATAACCCGCTTGCACGCCCGCCTCAATCATAGCTTGGAACAGTGGATTAACCCCTGGCTTTGAGGTGGTCATTTCAACAGGACCGCCCACGCCATGATAGTCATTTTCGCCAGCGTCACAGTTTTCTAGCTTTTTGAAGTACGGTAAGCAATCCGAATACGTCCAGTCTGACAGGCCTTTTATTTTAGACCAATCATCAAAATCTAGCGCATTACCACGGATGTAGCACATACCGTTAATCAATGATGAGCCACCTAGCCCTTTGCCACGACCGCAGTCCATGACACGGTTATTCATATATGGCTCAGGATCTGTCTTATAACCCCAGTTATAAGTCGTCCCTTGTAGCGGCATGGCAAGCGCAGCTGGCATTTGGGTACGGAAGTCAAAACGATAATCTGGACGACCTGCTTCTAACAGCAATACCTTAATATTGGCATCTTCGGTCAGACGCGTAGCCAGCACATTTCCTGCTGAGCCTGCCCCAACAATAATATAGTCATACTCAGGTGTGGTTGATGTCATAACATACTCCATAATATTGAAAAAACATACATCGTTTAAGGTCAGTAAGGTCTACTAAAAAGGCTAAATTAAAGCTAATAAGAAACCTTACTGGCTTCGTTTTTCTCAATAAGATTGATTAAAAGACAGATTCAAACGCACCCAACTCTACTTGGATAGATTTGGTCTGAGTATAGTGTTCGAGCGCTTCGATACCGTTTTCGCGGCCGATACCAGAATGCTTATAGCCGCCTACTGGCATTTGTGCTGCCGACTCGCCCCACGTATTCAACCAGCAGATGCCAGCTTCGATCTGAGCGATGACACGATGCGCGCGTTTTAAATCTGCAGTCACAACCCCAGCTGCCAAGCCGTAATCGGTATCATTGGCACGGCGAATAACTTCTTCTTCGGTCTCGTAAGTCAATATCGACATCACTGGGCCAAAGATTTCTTCGCGTACGATAGTCATATCATCCGTGCAATCAGTGAATACTGTCGGTGCGACAAATGCGCCGTTGGCAAGCTCATTCGTTGTAACGCGCTCGCCACCTGTTAGCAGACGTGCGCCGCCTTTTTTACCTTGCTCGATATAGCCAAGCACACGCTCCATGTGCGGGAAGCTAACCAGTGGACCCATATTGATGTTCTCATCCATAGGGTCGCCTAGCTTAATACGCTCAACACAAGTTAAGATCGCTTGCTCAAACTTAGCTTGTAACGCTTTAGGGATGAATACGCGTGTGCCATTGGTACATACCTGACCCGTACTGTAGAAGTTGGCCATCATAGCGATGTCAGCAGCGGTATCGATATCTGCGTCATCAAATATGATTAAAGGTGATTTACCACCAAGCTCTAAAGTTACGTCTTTTAGAGATGAGCTTGCTGCATTCGACATGACTTTTTTACCAGTCGGTACGCCACCCGTGAACGATACTTTTGCGATATCTGGGTGATCGGTTAGCGCTTGACCCACTTCATAGTTACCTTGTACGACGTTAAACACACCATCTGGCAATCCAGCTTCGGTCAATATTTCTGCCAGTTTTAGTGCCGTCAATGGCGTCACTTCTGATGGTTTAAAAATCATCGCATTACCAGCAGCCAGTGCAGGTGCCGCTTTCCACATCGCGATTTGAATAGGATAGTTCCACGCGCCAATACCTGCGACCACGCCAAGAGGCTCGCGGCGAGTATAGACAAAGCTAGTATCACGCAATGGAATCTGACGTCCTTCAATCATCGGTGCCAGACCTGCATAGTATTCAACGACGTCAGCACCAGTAACGATATCGACGTACTTAGTTTCAGAGTAAGCTTTACCTGTGTCTTTGGTCTCAAGTAGTGCCAATACATCATTGCGATCGCGCAATATCTCAACAGCCTTTGATAAAATGCGACCACGCTCGACCGCTGTCATCGCCGCCCAAACTTTTTGACCTTTATGTGCGGCTTTTACGGCCTCGTCAATTTGCTCATTGCTGGTTTGCTGAATCGTTGCCAATACTTCACCAGTGGCTGGATTGATATCTTCAAAAGTCGTTAGCGATTCATCAACCGCTAGATAGCGACCGTTGATATAAGCTGTTTGTACTTGGTCTAAATCGATAATATCTGTCAAATTATTAATATCAGTCATAAATTCTCCTCAGGACGATTGGCAAAATCAGCTATAAATAGGCTCTTACCATATAATGTCGTCGTTAGTTAAGTTTCGAAATTTAGTCTTTAAGAAATTTAGTCTTTAAATAGTGAAATAAAAATTATTTTATAAAACAGCGTCATTTTATGAATCAAAGTCTTGTTGCGTCATTTTTATCAGGCGATCACGTAATGACTGTTTGTCTGCGATATCGATACCTGAAAAGTCTGAGAGCCAAATACCGTCAGCGACAAGGCGAACCATACATAATGTCTCGGTATTATCCGTTGCTGCATGTTTTTTGAGTTGCTCGTTCGCCCACTTAGCCCACAACTCACGCAGCTCACTATCACCTAGCATCAGCACATATAAGGTCGCTTGGTTATCGTACTCTTCCTGCCCTTGCTCGCCGAGACTGATGGTGGCGTCTATGTAAGCGCGGGTAAATGAACCGTACTTAACAGGATCGTCAGCCATTGCTGCGTTTACTTCTGCCTCAAACTTAGCCATTGCATCATTGAAGACTTCTAGCACGAGTGCGTTTTTGGTAGAAAAATGATGCATCACACCACCCTTTGTCACCCCAACCGCATCAGCGACCGCCTGAAAAGTCACTTTAGATAAGCCCTGCTCCAATGTGATACGTGCTGCTTGATCTAACAACGCACGACGAATGACTTCTGGCTGTTTTTTACGCTTATAAGCATTTTCCATATCAATGCACCACAGAATTAGACAATAAGTTCATCACAACAACACCGCCGACGATCATCGCGATACCGACCACTGCTGCTGTATCAAGATTTTGCTTGAATAGCACCACACCAACGAGTGATGTCAGTACGATTCCGAGTCCGCCCCACAGCGCGTACGCAATACCTAGCGGTATGGTCTTAAGCGTCTGAGCCATTAGATAAAATGAAACCGCATAGAGCGCGCCCATCATCAAAGTTGGCACCAAACGGGTGAACTGCTCTGACTTCATCAAAAAAGTAGTGCCGATCACTTCACAAATGATGGCAATGGCTAAGTAACCATAAGCAATAGTAGTAGGACTCATCTTTAGAACACCCGCCTTTGTTCAACGCATGCTATGAAAAACATAGCAAAGAAACCACATGGTCGGTATTTTATAGAACTCTACTGCCAATGTGAAGGACTGTCTTGCAACTTTATTGTGTCAAACGGTATCGCACCACCTTTATATTTAAAAATACAAGGCATCAAATCCAATTTTACTTTGCCGAATCGACGTCTGGCTCTATATTCTTATCGTTTATCCTATGTGCCATATAAAAGTTTCTAAAAATATTTTTTATTTCTAAAGCACATTTATCGTCATTTTCTACTGAGTGCTGCCTTGAAATAGCCTATCTGATAAGGGATTGGCGTTAATTTTCAATAATTGCGATAATATTTATAATTAAACGCATAATAAGGTTGACAGCCTGTAGTGACTTGGCTAAAATGTGCCCCACATAACGCAAACAAGCTAATTAACTGCTTTAATATAAAGCATCAATAACTTACTGTTATGACCAGCTATTCTCCAATAGCTCAGTTGGTAGAGCAACGGACTGTTAATCCGTGTGTCCCTGGTTCGAGCCCAGGTTGGAGAGCCATATACTAAAAACCTTCATCATAATTTGATGGAGGTTTTTTTATTGCTGTGTCTTTTATATTTACTTCTAATAATATTAGCACGGCTGTGGTGTTCTTTTAGACATTTTTGTTGTATGGTAAGATTAGTTTTGATTGGGTTCGTTTTTGTTTGAGTGCTTCGCTCTTACTCACTAAAAGTAATGGTTTATTATGATACCTGTACGTATAAAAAATAAGTTTTCTGATCATCCGCAAAAGATCATGCGCCCGATTAGTATTCGTTTGTCTGAAGAAATGATTGGTCTATTAGAAACGACGTCATCAGACTTGGGCTTTAAGCGCATTCAAGGGCTGATTCGTCTTTATATTCGTCAGGGCTTAGATCGTGACCATCAGGATTATACGCTTGCCCATGATGAAGTATTCATCGAAACGCTACGTAAGCGCGGCGTTAGCCAACATATTATTGATGAAGCGATTGTAGTAACGCATAATAACAACATCACTCATCCGCTATCTGAGCTGCAAGACAACGATTAAACAATTAATAGTAACGCTGCTAGATAATATTAAAATAAAATAGACCAAGTTTGCTAACGCGAGCTTGGTCTTTTTTGTGGCTGTTATAAAAGTTAAAGCATTACTGATCTTTCTCTAACTCTCCTCTTGTTACGCCCTTCTTGCATCTGATTTATAGTAAACATGTTTTTAAGTACTCCGATATATTTGCGACTGTAGTTAGCCATAATTAAACACAACAGATGTTTAAACAAGGTATATTAAGGATATAGTCGTGACTATTTATAGGGTTTTAACATAATAAAGATCTGCAAGGAGGGGTACGATGACGGGCTTACATCAGCGTTTCAACAAAACTTTGTTTTCAACCATGACGGTAGCAATGCTAGTGATTGCAACTGGCTGCTCATCGCCGCAGACTGATCCAAGTAAAACAACCATACCGACAGATTCTGACCAATGGCAAAAAAAGTTAGGGCAAACTTTTGAACAGTTGTCTGAGGCCGATCAACAAGTACTCAGCAGATATATGCTGCGCATGAAATTGAGCGACGCTTATGAATCAGGAGCCATGCCGCGCACCACTATTAAGCAGGCGCTAATACAACAGCGTGAATACGAGCGTCTGCATCCAAACAACCCAACGGGCAAGAAAAGCCCAATTGTCAAAGGTCAGGCGACTAATGCTACCGCACAGATGTACCCTGTCGCCCTGCTCCCTGTGAAAACCAGTGATAGCGATAGCTTAAATCAAGTCAAAATGCAGTTTATGCTATCTAATCATGGCAAAGGCGCGATAAAAAGTTTTAAAGGGACGCTGACCATGAAGGATGCCAACCTGACAAAGGGCAAAAACTTTAATGTGCCATTGACAGCCTTTGATCCACCTATCGCACCAGAGCAGTCTGGCAAGATCATTATTGAAAGCAGCATTGAGGATATCAATGTCATGCGCGCTATCAAAAATGCTAGTGGCATCACTATCGAGATTAATAAAGGTACGCTTACCTTAGCAGACGAACAGACAATCGAATTTGAAAACTCACTGGTGAAGTAGCTGTATAACTTACTATTGAGGTTTTTATAGAAGTAGAAGGTATTATTTAATACTTTTATCGATACCATAAAAAAAAGCCCCAATCATTGCTGATTGGGGCTTTTTCGAATTTGGCGGAGACGGAGAGATTCGAACTCTCGAAGGGCTATTAACCCTTGTCGGTTTTCAAGACCGGTGCATTCAACCGCTCTGCCACGTCTCCATTGGTGCATCATTATATAGATATCATTTTATAATGCAAGCCCCTAAACTAAAAAAATTCAATTAATTTTCGAATACTTGTAAATTGATGCATTATCGCTTGCTTGAGGCCAGATGTAAGCACATATCGAGCAGCCTATTGGCATAGCCCCATTCATTATCGTACCATGCAAAAACCTTATATTGACCGCCTACTTGCATAAGTTGTTGCCCATCAATGATAAGCGACTCAGTCTGATGGATAAAATCACTAGATACCAATGGCTCATCGGTATAAGCCATGATGTCATGCAGATGCGCCTGACTGGCAGATTTGAGTACTTCTCGAACTGTCTCGACATCGACATCTGGCGTATCAAATACAAAGGTGACATCAATCGCAGCCACGTCGATAGTGGGCACCCGTATCGAATGTCCGTTTATTTTGCCGACCATTGCTGGTAGCACCCGCTCTGTCGCAGCGATACTACTAGATGTCGTTGGAATGATATTATAGCCAGAAGCGCGCGCCCGTCTTGGATCTCGATGTGCTTGATCTAGCACTGTCTGATCAGCAGTAACTGCATGAATCTCTGTCATCATGGCGGACTGCACACCAAACGCCTTATCTAGCGTATCAATCAACGGTACCAATGCCTGCGTGGTGCAAGAAACACTAGAGATAATCGGTAGCTCAAGCGTGAGCGCATCGGTATTCACGCCCATCACGATACAGGCATCCACATCATCAAATGGCGCGGCACCGATAATTACTTGCTGCGCGCCAGCATCAATATGTAGCGTCGCCTGCTCATACGAGCGAAAATGCCCTGTACATTCTAAAACCACATCAACACCCAGCGCCTGCCAAGGTAAATTTTTGGGATCAGGCTCTGATAGCATATTGATACAGTAAGTTAGATTATTCTTAGTCAGACAGAGCTCAGTCTTGCTTGTATCACCTGACTCACTCTCTACAATTTCAGCATTTACCCCTAATCGACTGAGGCGGCCATGGGTGCTATCAAACTTTAATAAATGCAGCAAGATATCCGCTGGCGCTAAGTCATTAATTGCCACCACATGAATCGCACGGCCTAACACTTCAAAGCGCTCTAGCAAAGCGCGAAGTACATTGCGCCCTATACGACCAAAGCCATTGATAGCGACTCTAAGTGGCTGTGTATGCTCACCAGTAGTACGGAACGTCGCCGCTATCGGGTCAGAGGTCAATTGATAAGTAGCGCTCGAAAAATCAGGCATAACATTGGACATAAAGGGTATCGCTATAAATGAGGGTAAAAACTGAGCGTTATCACGTTGAGTGCGCTAATGATTGCTGAATATTAAGAAATAGCAAAAATAAAGCCTATAAAAATAAAGGTAACAAAGTTATAGGCAGCAAAACTATGGGGTGATAAAAATCAATGCGAGGCGAATGGTATTGAAGTCAATGCTTTGCTTGAGATGATCATATATCGGACGCAGCTTGATGCTACCGTCATCATTGAAGTCATTTGGATTATTGGCGACTTTAATGGCGACATAGGCATTACCTACGGCTGTCATCACCTCATCATCTGGACGCAGATGATCGCAGGCAAGACTCGGATCTTGTGATTTTAGCTCACCGATATGGCGCATGATGGTCGATTGTGACAATTGACGTGCTTCTGAAATCTCCGCAATGGTCAAACTCTCCTCCAATAACACTCGGGTTGCACTCAAGGTGCTTTCTGACTTATCAGAGACCTGATTGCCCTGTTTTTGCTTTTTATCTATTTGCGCTTGCTGCTGTTCGCGGCGCTTTTTTTGCAGCGCGGCATAGGCATCAATCACGGATTGACTGAGCGTACCACCTGACTTTAAGACAAACTTCTCATGTGCCTGCTGCATGCTTTCTTCATCGAGCATGGCATAGTTGGCATCAGCTTCGTCAGACAGCACCAAAAATCGCTTGTCTGCGCCGCGTGCTAATGGATCAAGTTGCAAGCTCATGTCATTCATACCCAGCAGCTGCAATCCTGCCAGCGACTTGAGACGTGACAAGGCCACATAGCCTTGCCCAAGCTCAAAGGTACGCGATAAATCAATCTCAGCCGCGTCAAGGGTCATGCCTTGCGATTTATGAATGGTGATTGCCCATGCTAGACAGAGCGGTACTTGTAAATAACTTGCCAGCACATCGCCCGTTTCATCTTCGATGATCCATTCTTCAGGTTCAGCGATGACTTCACGTCCGGAGTTTAGTCTAACCACAGGCATTTTTTGCGTCGCCGCTTTCTTTGCTTTTGGCTTATCGGCTTCTTTTTTAGCAGCGCTTTTTTTACCCTTGGTCGTCTGTTTATCCGTGGTTTCGTCAGTATCTTCACGGTCCGCATCAATGTTATTTTCGATCAATGCCTCACTGCTGTCTTTACTGTCATCCACTTTGACAGCAGCAAACCCAATTAACTCGCCCATCGTTCCGTTAGAGACACCAAGCTCAGCGTTGTTTTTGATAAACATTACCTTGGCACCGACTTTTAGAATCAGCTCGTCTTGGGTACGCACGGTCTTTTTTAGCGTCTCAACCAGCTTACTATCGCCTGTCGCCGTCGCCTCAAAACGCATCATCTCGCCATCTAGAGACGCCAGTTCTTTGTCATTGATTTTATTGACGTTGAGATTGTGGGTATACAGACGCGTACGCTTGATATCGACACTTTGGTCATAAGTCGCTTCTAAAGCGGCAATCGCCTCAAAGGTTACTTCCTGACGGCGGATTTGATTGAGAATATCATCTAGATCAAGCCCGCCATTCGCCGCGTCACTGACTTGTCTATGCTGCTCTGACAGATAGCAAATATGGAACTTGGCATCGAGCCACGCCTCAGACATAAAGGCAAATTTTTCACGATTGCTCTCGCCCTTGCTACCGATGGGCGGCAGCTGAAAAAAGTCCCCTGCGACAACGACTTGTATACCACCAAAGGCTTTGTTATTTTTGCGGACATGCTTGAGGACTTGGCTGACCAAGTTAAGCTGTTTGGCATGTAGCATTGATATCTCATCGATGACCAACACAGCCGTGTCTTTTAGTCTGTCTGCTAAGAACTGCTTGCGTGATAAATTTGTCAAATCTCGATCAGACAGCTCATCCTTGATACCAATACCCGACCAACTATGAATCGTTGTGCCGTTCATGTGTGTGGCAGCAATACCGGTACTGGCAGTCACCGCAACAGGCACACGGCGAGCGCGTAGATAATCAATATATTGATTGAGCGTATAGGTCTTACCTGAGCCTGCTGAGCCCGTTAAAAAGACATTTTGACCTGTTTTTAAGATATCGAGAGCAGAAGATTGACGCATAGATTCAAACCAGCCAGTAATGTGAAAAAAGAGAATAATAAAACCATCATCATAATGGAAAAAAACGCAACATTTGCCTAAAATCACCTAAAATTTGCGGGCTGTGCAACCTTGAGGTATCGACAATAAAATAAACAATTGTCAATAGAATATAGATAAAAAATGCTTTATTTTTTATAAATGCAAAAAATCAATAGCTTATCTTTTAATTTTTTCCGTAAAGTATCTGCTTTGATCATAAATACCAAGCCTATGCATTCTAGGCTTTACAGCAATAAAATCATGGCCATTAAAGCAAACTTCCTGTTATGTGTTAACTCATCAGTCATTATAAAATTTTAGTATGATTATCAGCAGAAGCCGAGTAGTATGAAACGTGTACAGAGAGCAATTGATGTTAATCAATCACAACATCAACTGATATTGTTTTGCGATAACAGATATTAGGATAGATAAAATTGCGCTTGTATTATCCGATAAAACAAACAACACAACAAGGAGTGTTTCATGCTGTATGCAAATCCCAATACGGAAGGTAGCCCTGTTCAGTTCCGCGAAAAATACGATAACTTTATTAATGGTGAGTGGACCGCTCCTATCGATGGAGAGTATTTTGATAACACAAGCCCCATCGATGGTAAAACTATTTGCCAAGTAGCCCGCTCAAAAGAAGCCGATATCGAAAAAGCCCTAGACGCGGCGCATGCTGCCAAAGATGCTTGGGGTAAGACCAGTGTTACTGAACGTGCCAACTTGTTACTCAAAATTGCTGACAGCATGGAAGCCAACCTAGAAGCGATTGCGATTGCCGAATGTTACGAAAACGGCAAACCTGTTCGTGAGACACTCGCAGCCGACATCCCTCTAGCCATTGATCACTTCCGTTATTTTGCCAGCGCCATTCGCGCACAAGAAGGCGGTATCAGTCAGATTGACGAAGACACTGTGGCTTATCATTTTCATGAGCCACTTGGTGTCGTCGGTCAAATCATTCCTTGGAACTTTCCTATCCTAATGGCCGTTTGGAAGCTAGCACCTGCCCTTGCTGCTGGTAACTGTGTCGTTCTAAAGCCAGCCGAACAAACGCCAGTTTCTATTCTGTTCATGTTAGAGACCATCGGTATCGCTGACATTTTGCCAAAGGGCGTGCTAAACGTCGTCAATGGCTTTGGGGTCGAAGCGGGTAAGCCACTTGCCTCAAACCCTCGCATCAATAAAGTTGCCTTTACAGGTGAGACTACCACTGGCCGCCTCATTATGCAGTACGCGAGCGAAAACATCATTCCAGTGACGTTAGAGCTTGGTGGCAAAAGCCCTAACATCTTCTTTGCCGATGTTATGGATGAGGACGATGACTTCTTGGACAAAGCGGTCGAAGGTCTAGTGATGTTTGCACTGAACCAAGGTGAAATCTGCACCTGTCCATCGCGGGCACTCGTTCATGAGAGCATCTATGATGAGTTTATCAAACGCTGTATCGCCCGTGTCGAGGCCATCAAAATGGGCAACCCACTCGATACCGACACCATGATTGGCGCGCAAGCCAGCTCAGACCAACTAGAGAAAATTTTATCTTATCTCGACATCGGTAAAAAAGAAGGCGCAAAAGTGCTCGTCGGCGGAGAACAAGCCAAACACGATGGCGACTTAGCAGATGGTTACTACGTCAAGCCAACGATCTTTGAGGGCACCAACGACATGCGCGTGTTCCAAGAAGAGATCTTTGGACCTGTCCTTGCCGTGACTACTTTTAAAGACGATGACGAAGCCATGCAGATTGCCAATGACACCTTGTATGGTTTAGGCGCTGGTGTATGGACCCGTAGTGTACACAAGGCATATCGCTTCGGACGTGGTATCCAAGCAGGCCGCGTATGGACCAACTGCTATCATATTTATCCATCACATTCGGCGTTCGGTGGTTACAAACAATCTGGTATCGGACGTGAAAACCATTTAATGATGCTCGACCACTATCAGCAAACCAAAAACATGCTGGTGTCGTACAGTCAGAAAAAAATGGGCTTCTTCTAAACCATCATTGCTAATCATGGAGCGGGTTATCACAAGTGTTACATAGCCCGCTCGCTACAACGATCTAAATAAAAAACTGAGACGAATTTTTATATCCTCTAATGCGCTTAGGCGCACAGCAGGAAAAATTTGTAGCAGTCTTGCGTTCAAAATAAGGTGTTTGCATATTTTGAATGCAATATCGCAACAACTTTTTATATCAACATTTATCAATCACCCATAAAAGAGAGCTTATTATGACTAACAAAATGAAAGCCGCTGTATTACATGAGTTCGGTCAAGACTTAAAAATCGAAGAAGTCGACATTCCAACCGCAGGTGCTGGGCAAATAGTTGTCAAAATGCACGCCTCAGGCGTCTGTCATACTGATTTGCATGCGGTTGAGGGGGACTGGCCTGTTAAGCCAAGCCCGCCATTTATCCCAGGTCATGAAGGTGTTGGCGTGATCACGGCGGTCGGTGACGGCGTAACTCATGTCAAAGCAGGTGATCGCGTTGGTGTGCCATGGCTATACTCTGCTTGTGGTCACTGTACGCATTGCTTGGGTGGCTGGGAAACCTTATGTAAAAAGCAAGAAAACTCTGGTTACTCAGTGAACGGTAGCTTTGCAGAATACGTCCTTGCAGATGCCAACTATGTTGGCATTATTCCTGAGAGTGTCGACTCCATTGAGATTGCCCCTGTTTTATGTGCGGGCGTCACGGTATATAAAGGTCTTAAAATGACCGACACCAAGCCAGGCGACTGGGTTGTTATTTCAGGTATCGGCGGCCTTGGTCACATGGCTGTACAGTATGCCATTGCCATGGGGCTCAATGTTGCTGCTGTTGATATTGATGACGAAAAACTTGAATTCGCCAAAAAGCTGGGGGCAACAGTGACGGTAAATGCCAAAAATACAGACCCAGGCGAGTTGCTACAAGAAAAAATCGGTGGCGCTCATGGCGTGTTAGTCACTGCAGTATCATCAAAAGCTTTTGATCAAGCCTTAAGCATGTTACGTCGCGGTGGTACTTTAGTATGTAACGGGCTCCCCACTGGCGACTTCCCGGTGTCAATCTTTGATACTGTACTCAATGGTATCACCATACGCGGCTCTATCGTTGGCACACGTCTTGACTTACAAGAGTCGCTAGATATGGCAGCGGCTGGCAAAGTCAAAGCGACCGTCAAAGCTGAGCCGTTAGAGAACATCAATGATATTTTTGAGCGGATGCGTAATGGCAAAATCGAAGGTCGTATCGTCATCGACTATAATCAATAACGGATAGTAAAATGACAGTGTTATAAGCTTATTACGTAGTTATTCCAACTGTCAATTATCAGCCGAAGGTCGTATCTTTTTAGTCATATGCCAGTTGTGATGTGTCTGAAGATGATGCGACCTTTTTGATTTGACTGTGGCATACTGATACTAGAGAGCAATTATATAAACCATGGATGGGCCATAAGAAGGAGTACGATATGAAACTGGCAGCAACAGAATCTTGTAAAGCGTTAATTGAGCTATTGAAATCTAAGCACGGTGAGCTGATGTTTCATCAATCAGGTGGCTGCTGTGACGGTAGCTCGCCCATGTGCTATCCATTAGGAGAGTTCAAAGTGGGTGGTCAGGATGTGTTGGTTGGTGAGCTTGCTGGCTGTCCATTTTATATGGGTAAGGCACAGTACAATCTATGGCAACATACGGATCTCACCATTGATGTCGTCAATGGGCGCGGTGCGAGTTTTTCGTTAGAAATCCCTGAAGGCAAACGCTTTATCGTACGCTCAGAAATCTGTGCGATATAAGGACGTTTGACGCAACATTAAGTAGCATTAATTCCAGACGATGTACCGAATATAACAGTCTTAGCTGGTCCTACGATATTGACGCAAACAGATACCGCAGAGTCATTTTTATTTTATTATTTCAGCAGAATAATAGTTACTGTAAAGCGTACCCTATTTTAATTAGCATGGATGCTATAAGGAATATGAAATGGAATTTGACACAACATTTGACTATGTCATCGTCGGCGGAGGTTCGGCGGGTTGCGTGCTCGCCAGCCGTCTCACTGAAAACCCAGATATCAGTGTCTGCTTATTAGAGTACGGCGGTGATGGCAAAGATCTAGCAGTACGCGTGCCTGCTGGACTGATTCTGATGGTTCCTGGCAAACCGCTGAAATTGAACAATTGGTGCTTTCACACCACCCCGCAAGAGCACCTTAATAATCGTAAAGGTTTTCAGCCGCGTGGACAATGTCTAGGCGGATCATCAGCAATCAATGCCATGATCTATACGCGCGGTAGTAAGCTAGATTATGAGCGCTGGGTAGAGCAAGGCTGTACTGGCTGGGGATTTGACGATGTATTGCCTTACTTTATCAAAGCTGAAAATAATATTCGTGGTAGCGATAAGCTACATGGTGATAGCGGGCCGCTGCATGTTAGCGACCTACTCAGTCCACGAGACATCTCCAAAGCATTCGTAGAAGCTGCGATTGCCAATGGCCTAGATCATAACCCTGACTTTAATAGCGAAAAGCAAGACGGTACAGGATTGTATCAAGTCACTCATTTCCATGGTGAAAAACAAGGCCAACGCTGCTCTGCCGCGGCCGCCTATCTACATCCTGTCCAAAACCGCTCCAACCTAACTGTCATCACTCATGCGCAGGCTAACCGCGTCATTATCGAAGACAATCAAGCGACAGGCGTCGTCTACGAAAAAGACGGTGTCGAACATACTGTCACGGCGCGTCATGAAGTCCTACTATCAGGTGGCGCATTTGGTTCGCCCAAAGTCCTGATGCTCTCAGGTATTGGCCCTGCAGAGCATTTGCAGTCTCATGGTATCGATGTGGTAGTAGATGCACCTGAAGTCGGTGGTAATTTGCAGGATCACTTAGACGTCGTCTTTGATTACGAGGTCAATACTACTGACGTCATCGGTATTGGCATGGCATCGATTTCGACATTGACCAAAAGCATTCGGCAGTGGAGAAAAGACGGTACAGGGCTGCTGTCTACCAACTATGCAGAAGCAGGTGCGTTCTTTAGCGTCGGTGATGACCCAAAGGAGTGGCCAAATACACAGCTGCACTTTGTCATCTCGCGCGTGATAGAGCACGGTCGCGATCTCAGACGCGGATTTGCTGTCTCTTGTCACAGTTGCTACTTACGGCCTGAAAGTCGAGGCACTGTACGACTGGACTCAGCCGACCCCTCCGATGCTGTCTTGATCGATCCAAACTATCTGTCGCATCCAAAAGATGTAGAGTATATGGTTGCCGGTGCCGAGCGTACTCGCGCCATCATGCAAGAGTCTGCACTCGCTAAGTACATTACTGAAGACTACCCTGCCCCTTACCTCGAAAAAGACGGCATGCTCGGCTATATCAGAAATAAGTCAGATACCATCTATCATCCAGTAGGTACTTGCCGCATGGGCTCAGATGACAGCTCTGTGGTCGATTTGGAATTGAAGGTACGAGGTGTGAGCAGATTACGAGTCATTGACGCTTCAGTGATGCCAACGCTTATTAGCGCCAATACCAATGCGCCAACTATTATGATTGCCGAAAAAATGGCCGATCTCATTAAGGCGAATCATGGCCCTATTTGATGCTGTATTAGGCAAACTGCTTATAGCTGATTGCTTTAAAGAGACATAACTTTATCATTTCTAATTGTTTACAATTAGTAAAATTGTAACTGGCTAGCAATTTAAAGGTATGTCTCTTTGCTATTGAAAATTAACAAACATAAAGCCATAGAATTTAGTATTTAATATCTTATTGATGCTAAATACGGCAAAACCGTGCACTTTTTATCAAAATTAGTCTATTTATAGCTTGCATTACCACAGATTAAGAGAGTATATTCGAACGACTTGTTTATATTTTTAGTTTCCATCTATATAATTTAAAGTTATAACAACCTTTAATATGTTTTATTTTGTATATATGAAACATTTTATAGATAGATGCTTTAGAGGTCACTAAACGCTTTCTCATCGTATTCATAATCGAGTACGAACATATGGATACATGAGTACCTACCTACCATTACATAGGATGTAATAATGCAAAAATCACTCTTCAAACTTACGATGTTGGCGACGTTTGTCTTAGGTATCAGCGCCTGTAGTGGAGACAACAAAACTACTGACGACTCTGCTGCTAGCTCAGACGCTAAAGCTGCCAAAACATTGCTATATTGCTCAGAAGGTAGCCCTGCTGGATTCGATCCAGCGCAATATACTTCTGGTACGGATTTTGATGCGAGTGCCTTCCCTATTTACAATGGCTTGGTAGAATTCAAAAGAGCGGAGACTGAGATTCAACCAGGGTTAGCTGAGAGCTGGGAGATTAGCGAAGACGGCAAGACTTATACCTTTAATCTACGCAAAGGGGTTAAATTCGGTACAACTGACTACTTTACTCCAACTCGCGATTTCAACGCAGATGACATTGTCTTTACGCTAGAACGTATCACTGACCCAGACTTTGAATTTAACAAAGCTTATCCTGCTGAATTCCCATATTCGGTCGGCATGGGGCTACCTGATATTATCTCTAATATCGAAAAGGTTGACGACTATACGGTAAAAATTACCCTTAGCGAAACCAATGCGCCGTTCCTACAGAACCTAGCGATGCCTTTTGCTTATATTGGTTCTGCTGAGTACGCAGATCAATTGCTAGCCTCTGGCAATGCTGCTGATATCAATACTAAGCCAGTCGGTACTGGACCTTTCGTCTTTACCTCATATCAAAAAGACGCGCAAATTCGTTATACCAAAAACCCAGACTATTGGAATAAAGACGACATCTATATCGACAACCTAGTGTTTGTCATCACTAAAGACTCGGCAGTTCGTGCACAGAAAGTGCAAGCTGGCGAATGTCATGTGTCCGCTTATCCAAAACCTGCCGAAATCGAATCTGTCAAAAAATCAGGTAAAGCCACTGTTCTCGATCAGCCTGGCTTCAACGTCGGCTATGTCGGTTATAACGTAGAAAAACCTCAACTGAGCGATCTTAAAGTGCGTCAAGCATTAGATATGGCGATCAACAAAGACGCTATTATCAATGCGGTTTATCAGAGCGAAGGCCTCAAGGCAACCAATCCAATGCCGCCAACGCAGTGGGGCTATGATGAGTCACTTAAAGATGCGCCTTACGACGTCGAAAAAGCAAAAGCACTAATCAAAGAAGCTGGCGCGGATAATCTTTCTATCAATCTATGGTATATGCCAGTTCAGCGTCCGTACAACCCAAATGCCAAGCTAATGGCTGAAATGCTACAAGCAGATTGGGCGAAGATTGGCGTCGATACCAAGCTTGTGACTTATGAGTGGGGCGAGTACCTAAAACGCGCTGCTAAAGGCGAGCCTGATGTCATTCTAGCCGGCTGGACTGGCGATAATGGTGATCCAGACAACTGGCTTGGCTCATTACTGTCTTGTGACGCAGTCGGTGGCAATAACTACTCGCGCTGGTGTAACAAAGACTTCGATAATTTGGTGACCAACGCCCGTCAGATTAACAATCAAGATGAGCGTGTCAGTGAATACGAGCAAGCTCAGCAGATATTCAAAGAGCAGCTTCCTTGGACGACAATGGCGCATTCGGTAGTGACGGTATTCACCGCACCAAATGTGGTCGATTATAAAATCAGCCCACTTGGCTCAATACGCTTCGATGGTGTAAAAGTTGAATAACCTTGACTGATTAATTCCGTTACAACATAAGCAATTTATTCATTTTATTCATTCATATAAGTGCGGCTGGGTCAGATACTCTGCTCCAGCCGCACTTATATGAACAATATGAATTAAGCACTTTGTCACGGATCTCTTCATCATCGCTAATACTCTAATCATTGAACCACAACTATTGAGCAGCCCATGCTACTTTATATTCTGCGTCGTATTGCCATTTTAATACCCGTCTATCTTGGCCTAACGCTATCGACTTTTACTCTGATTCGTCTCGTACCTGGAGATGCGGTAGAGATTATGATGGGCGAGCGTATGGTCGATCCCGAGCTACATGCTCGTGCCCTAGAAAGGCTAGGATTAGACAAACCACTCGTTGCCCAGTATTGGGATTATTTGACTGGCATCTTAACGGGTGATTTCGGTCAGTCCTTTCGTACTCGTACGCCCGTACTACAAGACTTCTTTGCTCACTTTGTTCCTACTTTAGAGTTGGCGTTATGCGCTATTGTCATCGCTAGTGTTATTGGTGTTAGCTTAGGCATCTTTGCTGCCCTGCGCCGTGGTACATGGATTGATTACACCCTCATGTCAGGCGCGTTGGCAGGATACTCTATGCCCATCTATTTATTGGGCCCTATCCTGACTGGTATCTTCGCTCATTATTTAGGTCTACTGCCCGTCGCTGGGGTGATATCTGTCGCACAGTTTTTAGATGTGCAACCACTGTATGGGTCATGGTTACTCGGCTCACTAATCTCAGGAGAGCCTGGCGCGTTTTGGAACGTGGTCAAACACTTTATATTGCCCTCTATAGCCTTATCGACCATTCCGTTAGCGATGATTGCGCGGATGACACGCTCTGCAATGCTAGAGGTATTAGATGAAGACTATGTGCGTACAGCACGAGCCAAAGGCTTATCTCCACGCCGAGTAATACTGGTTCATGTCATGCGTAACGCCTTGATTACTGTGGTTACCGTCGTTGGCCTACAGATGGCGACATTACTCGCAGGTGCCATTATTACCGAGACTATCTTTAGTTGGCCAGGCGTTGGTAATTGGCTACTCGATGGGTTTTTCACTCGTGACTACCCTATTGTACAAAATGGTATTTTATTGGTCGCCACCGCTCTGATTTTGGTTAGTTTATTTATTGATATTTTGTATGGTCTGATCAATCCACGTATTCGCCATACTTCTTAATTTAACATTAATAAATACTCACATTATAAATAGTGATGATTAGCGCTCAAGTGAAGTTTTAGCAATGCTTAGTACTTTTTTATGAATAAGATTCTAAAAAATGTCACTGCGCTAGCCACTATAGGAAATGCTCATGAAGCCTTCTGTTCTCCCCTCTGATGTCAATCTGATGGCAGCCACACCGCCGTCATCTTGGCAGCTATTTTTATCGACGTTCTGCCGAAACAAAGGCGCCGTGATTGGTTTTATCGTACTGGCATTGATGGTTCTAGTTGCCATACTTGCGCCTGCTATTGCCCCTCACGATCCTTACGAGCTGTTCACCGGTCAAGAGCAATTGCCACCTGCCTTTTTAGATGGCGGCAATGCGATGTTTTGGCTAGGCACTGATGATGCAGGCCGAGATACATTGTCTCGAGTGATGTATGGCGCGCGTTATTCATTATTTATCGGTCTAAGCGCGACGACTCTGGCGATGTTGGTTGGTATTTCTTTAGGTCTGAGTGCAGCATTTTGGCCAAAGGTCTGGGGCAAGGCGGTCATGTTGGTCAATGATATTCTGATGTCATATCCGAGCTTGCTATTGGCGATTATCATTGCCGCTATCTTAGGTCCTTCTATGACCAATACGATTATTACGATCGCACTGGTCTGTACACCGCCTTTTATTCGTCTGACTCGTGCCACAGCAATGGTAGAGCTACAACGTGAGTATTTTATTGCCTCACAAGTGATGGGCGCTGGCGTGCTCAGATTGTTGTTTATCACCATTTTGCCCAACTGTATGGCACCGCTTATCGTACAGGCAACGATGATTTTCTCGTCTGCTATTTTAGAAGCGGGTGCGATTGGTTTCCTAGGTTTTGGCGTACAGCCACCTGATGCCGAATGGGGCGCGATGCTAGGTACGGCACGTCAATATATTCAAAGTAATGTTTGGCTAGCAATCTGGCCGGGTGTCGCTATCTTCTTAGCTGCACTATCGATTAACCTGACTGGTGATGGCTTACGCGATGCGCTAGATCCTAAATTAAAGCAGGTGACTTAAGATGACTGAACCATTAATTAATACGCCTATCACTCATACGTCTATGAATGGTGCATCAACAAAAGACGCACCATTGCTGTTAGATATCGAAAACCTGTCGGTCACTTTTGGACAAGGGGTGCGTGCCTTTCGCGCAGTCGATGATGTGTCGCTAAAGATTACCCAAGGTGAGGTCATCGCTGTCGTTGGTGAATCTGGCTCAGGTAAATCAGTCACCATGATGGCGCTGATGGGGTTATTGCCACCTTCTGCGACCGTTCGTGCACAGCGAGTGGTATTTGACAATAAAGACATGCTTAGTATGTCAGCCAAAGAGAGACGCGGCATCATTGGCAAAGATATCTCTATGATTTTTCAGAACGCTATGTCTTGCCTAAATCCAAGCTTTACGGTTGAGATGCAGCTAGGTGAAGTTCTACGCAAGCATCTTGGTTTACGAGGCGCAGCGGTACAAACACGCATCTTAGAACTGCTAGAGTTGGTCGAAATGCCCGATGCCAAAAACCGTCTCAAAGTCTATCCGCATCAGCTATCAGGCGGTATGAGTCAACGGGTTATGATTGCGATGGCCATTGCTTGTGAGCCAAAACTGCTTATCGCAGATGAGCCAACCACTGCGCTCGATGTCACGGTACAAGCGCAGATCATGGATTTGCTGAGCCGATTGCAACGCGAAAAACAAATGGCGATGGTATTAATTACCCACGATTTGGGCCTTGTCGCGCAAAACTCGCGTGATGTCGCGGTTATGTATGCGGGACAAGTGGTAGAAACCAGTACCGTACCGGAGATTTTCCAAAATCCTGCTCATCCTTATACCGAGGCATTACTGCAAGCCATCCCAGAGCTCGCTATCGGTCAAGACCGTCTAAACAGCTTGCCCGGTGTCGTGCCAAGTCAATATGACCGGCCAGCTGGTTGCTTGTTGTCTCCTCGTTGCCCTTATAAAGAGCCTGCTTGCGAAGTACCGCCACCTATTTTAGATACGCCCAATGGCAAGGTGCGTTGTATTGATTCTAATATTACCTCTCGCCCCTCTCACGCTGCTACCCTGGAGTCACAAGTATGAGTAATAAAGTGGTCCTAAAAGCAGACAATCTACACAAGCACTACCCAGTATCACAAGGTCTGGGCAAAGCAAAGGCCTACGTAAAAGCGCTCAATGGCGTCTCATTCGAGCTTGAAGCTGGCAAGACATTGGCCGTAGTTGGTGAGTCAGGCTGCGGAAAATCCACCCTTGCCCGCCAGTTGACACTGATCGAATCGCCTACACATGGTGAGCTATTTATCAACGATGAAGGCACCACAGGCTATAGCAGAAAAGCGCTAAAAGAGCTGCGTACTGAAATTCAAATGGTCTTTCAAAATCCTTATGGTAGCTTAAATCCGCGTCATACCATTGGCTATCAATTGACAGAACCATTGGATATCCATACCAAACTGTCTAAAGAGGAAAAGCGCGACAAAATCAACGAGATGATGAGACATGTCGGTCTACGTCCCGAACACGCTGGTCGTTATCCGCATATGTTTTCGGGTGGTCAGCGTCAACGTATTGCCCTCGCCCGCGCCATGATGCTCAACCCTAAAATCGTCGTCGCTGATGAGCCAACTTCCGCACTCGATGTATCTATTCAGGCGCAAGTCTTAAATCTATTTATGGATTTGCAGGATGAGTATCGTACCGCTTACGTTTTCATCTCGCACAATTTGTCGGTCGTGCGCCACGTCGCTGATGATGTGATGGTGATGTATTTGGGTCAAGCTGTTGAACACGGCCCCAAAGAAGCGATTTATAATGCGCCAAAGCACCCCTATACCATCGCCCTATTGGCTGCTGCCCCAACGGTAAATGGTCATAAGAATGACTTAACCCTACAAGGTGAGCTGCCAAGTCCGCTCAATCCACCAAGTGGTTGCGCCCTACATAAACGCTGTCCCTATGCCAAGCAGCAATGCAGCGAAATAGAGCCGCAACTGCGCGAATGGGACGGTCGATTGGTTGCTTGTTTACGTTTAGAAGAGATATATGGTTAAGGTGACTAAGGTTAAAATGATTAAGGTTAAGATGATTAACGACTAATCAATATTAACCACACCGCGGCACTTAGGAAATTTGCTACAACCAAAAAAGGTCTGACCTTGATTCAGGCCTTTTTTTGCCACGCGCTTGATCATCTCACCGTTACATCTCGGGCAGGTTGGCGTTTGAATTAAATCAGCTGTATGGTCTATCACCTCAATTGTCGCAGGTTCATTAACTTTTGGCTCAGATTCTACGATCTCAAACGGCGTAAGAAAAACCTTATCAGCAATATCGTGCGATGTAATTGTATGCTGAATATCTGCCTGCTGAGTGTCCATACTATCAATTGGTAAATCGCTAGATTCAATGTCAGTCTGACCCGACCATCGATGCACTTCCCTACTTTTTAGAATAGCTCGTTTAGCGGTCTCTTTTACTATCGGCTCTGGTATAGACTCATGAGCCACTTTAGCAACTGGTTTATCATTAGTATTATCGCTAGGCTGCTTATTTGTATTTTTGCTTGAATTGCTATGCTTGTCTTTTAGATAGGCTTTATGCTCTCGATTGGTGCGCCAAGACTTACTAAATCTATTGCTATTAATCTGCGCAACGATAGATGCAACCTCATCTTCAGTGAGTATCTTATTTTGCTTTTCCTTCACATAAGACACCATACCACTCGTCAATACATACTCGGGCAACTCATCGCGGGTTTTTAATTCGCACTCACCGATAAAAGCAATCATCGAATGAAAGTAGCTCAACTCCAAGCCTAATAAATCTGCGAGCGTCTTAATGTGCAAGTAGTTTTGGCGCAATGGGTTTTGGAATTTGAATTTACTTCCATTTGGGAAGGCTTGCGTCCACTGTCTTTGGTTCTCGCTACCATATATCCAG
Organism: Psychrobacter sp. NPDC078929; assembly: GCF_050267985.1. Lineage (NCBI taxonomy): Bacteria > Pseudomonadati > Pseudomonadota > Gammaproteobacteria > Moraxellales > Moraxellaceae > Psychrobacter > Psychrobacter sp. NPDC078929. Next base: position 247,782 of record NZ_JBNNFX010000001.1, read on the forward strand.
CCTTTATAGTTTTTGGTTTCGATGACAAAGATGCCGTATATAGAGACGATGATATGATCAATCTGGGTACTGCCACCATTAGCTCGTGGCAAGGTAATACCGTTTAATCGGTGGTAGACGTCTTTTTCAAGCTTTAGCCACATGGCGACATTAATGACGGTTTCACCTAGGAAACCTTTAAAGCTGGATTTTAGGGACATTGTTTCTTACTCTATCGATAGTATCTACTTAATTGGCACTTACACCAAATATTCATTTAATATAACCAGTAAACTAACCTTTTAGCGACTCACTCCATTGTCTGATATAGTCCATTTGCTTATTTACTGTGGTTAATTTACTTTCATCATCACAACGATCAAAAGTTCGAGCCCTATTGGTTGCTCGCTTTCCTATTTCAATTATATAGCCAACTTTTCCTTGTGACATTTGCTGCCCCATACTTGAGCAGACAAAATCTAATCTACATCCATTGATACATATAACAATGTTTTTAGGCTCTAATAGTGCCCTTAGTCCGAATAAAGCCTTATAAAAATCACTATCTTGAAATTGATACCTGCCAAGTTCAGCCAATACAAGAGTTAGCCCAACATTTTCAGAAGAATCCGAATAGCTTTCAAATATTAACTCAGCACTTTCTTTAATTTTATTGTTATAGATAGCTACTTTTTGATGCACGATATTCATCTTTATATCCAGCCTTTATAATTTTTGGTTTCGCCTAGGAAACCTTTAAAGGAGGATTTTAGGGACATGGTAGCGATCTTTAGAATGGTTATAGAATGTACTAGGCGTAATACCAAGACTCTTTAAACTTAATTAATCAGCACTCTCTTACGATGCTTTAAAGGCTTGGCATAAGTAGAAGAACATGATTTGATATGTTTATAAAAACTCTTATAAACCCGATCATACTCTTCATCAAGCTGTTTAAGTACATCTAAAGTACTATCGTTAGGATTAGCTTCATATTCCTGCTGTGCATTTATCAGGTCTCCCCCTGCATTTAAAAACAACTCATATTTTTTCTCAAGCTCTGGAAAATATAAAGCTATCAATATTTCTATCTTGCCACCTTCTCTGTAAAATTCATCAACATCTAAAGCTTCATCGCAATTTCTTGAAAAACTTTTGGATTGAACTTCCTGAATAATGGCTGCAAAATCAACCAATCTAAAAACTACTTCCTCAAACTTTATTCTCAAAAAGGCTTCATACTCCTTCTTGCGTTCAGCTCTCTTAGTAATGAGAATACCGCACAGTCCAAATGTTCCGATTATGCAGGCTGCTATCAAGCCTTCACTTAGTTCAATCTGTTTTAGCCATGTAATAGCATTTGCCAGCTCGATACTATCCATCTAATTTTTCCAGTTCTATAGTCATATAATTTATTTTTACATGAGAGATGCACAAGAAATAAAACTTAGCTTTATGAGCAATCAGTCCATTCTAATTTACCACTAAATCATCATGTTGAGGCACAGAATTTAGTACTGATTGCAGCAGTTATTTTACCGATAGCCATATTGATGAAAGCAGACCAAAAGAAAAGTCAAAGATTAAGCCATAAAAAGAGCCACCAGATTTCTCTGATGGCTCTTTTTTTAACAAAAACTAAGTCAGGTTGATTACACCAAACTATTTACTGCTTCGACCACAGCGTCAGTCGTGATACCGAACTCTTTATACAAATCACTAGCAGGAGCAGATTCGCCATAAGTCGTCATACCGATGACTTTGCCATCTAGACCAACGAATTTATACCAGTAATCTACATGCGCGGCTTCGACTGCGACGCGAGCACGGATATTGGCAGGTAATACGGCTTCACGATAGCTAGCATCTTGCTCAACGAAAATCTCAGCACATGGCATAGAGACCACACGGACGCCAACACCATTTGCGCTCAAGGCTTCATACGCTTCCATCGCTAGGCCAACTTCTGAACCAGTGGCGATGATGATAGCTTGTAGCTCACCTTGTTCTTTTGCCAGTACATAACCACCTTTGGTGATGTTCACTACTTGCTCGCTATCACGTGCTTGATGTGGCAAGCTCTGACGACTAAAGATCAATGCTGATGGGTTGTTTTCTGATTTGATTGCTTCTACCCATGCGCTTGCAGATTCAGTCGCATCACAAGGACGCCATGTACGTAGGTTTGGCGTGGTACGTAGGCTAGTCAATTGCTCAACTGGCTGATGCGTTGGGCCATCTTCACCCAGACCGATAGAGTCATGCGTATAGACATGGATGACACGCTGCTTCATCAACGCGCCCATGCGTACCGCATTACGTGCGTATTCCATAAACATCAGGAACGTCGCGACGTAAGGAATAAAGCCGCCATGCAATGCAATACCGTTGGCAATCGCAGTCATACCGAATTCGCGCACACCGTAATAGATATAGTTACCGTCAGCGTCTTTTTCGATGCCTTTCGCGCCTTTAAATAGCGTAAGGTTTGAGCCCGCTAAATCTGCTGAACCACCCAATAGTTCTGGCAATAGTGGCTGCAAGCTGTTGATAGCATTTTGACTGGCTTTACGACTAGCAACATCACCACCCGCTTCTTGCGTTTGCTGAATATAAGCTTGCGCTTGGCTAGCAAAGTCAGCAGGCAATTCGCCATTTAGGCGGCGTGATAGTTCTGCTGCAAGCTCTGGATAGGCTTTCTTATATGCTTCAAAGTCTGCATCCCAATTCTTTTGCTGTACGTCGCCTTTGGCTTTAGCATCCCACGCTTCATAGATTTCGTCATCTAATTCAAATGGGGCATGCTTCCAAGATAGCGCATCACGAGTCAAGGCGATTTCATCATCACCAAGTGGTGCACCATGACTGGCGGCTAGACCTTGTTTGTTCGGGCTACCAGCACCGATCGTGGTTTTACAAATAATTAGACTTGGCTTAGCAGTCTCTGCAATGGCTTGCTCAGTCGCTTGCGTGATTGCATCAGTATCATGACCATCGACTTTGATCACTTGCCAGCCGTAAGACTCAAAACGCGCTTCGGTATCATCGGTGAACCAGCCTTCGACGTTACCATCGATTGAGATACCATTGTCATCATAGAAGAATACCAGTTTGCCAAGAGCTAGTGTGCCAGCGAGCGAGCAAACTTCATGACTGATACCTTCCATTAAGCAACCATCGCCTAAGAATGCATAGGTATGGTGATCAACGATATTATGGCCTTCACGGTTGAACTGTGCGGCAAGTGTCTTCTCTGCGATCGCAAAACCAACCGCATTAGCAATACCTTGTCCTAGTGGACCAGTCGTCGTTTCTACACCAGGCGTATAACCAAGTTCAGGATGCCCTGGGGTTTTTGAATGCAGCTGACGGAAACCTTTTAGGTCATCAACGCTCACATCGTAACCTGATAAATGTAGCAATGAATAAATAAGCATCGAGCCATGACCGTTTGACAGTACAAAGCGATCACGGTTGTGCCAATTAGGATCTGCTGGATTGTGCTTCAAAAATTTGCGCCACAAAACTTCGGCAATATCAGCCATACCCATTGGCGCACCCGGATGTCCAGAGTTGGCTTTTTGAACCGCGTCAAACGACAGTACACGGATGGCATTGGCTAGTTTACGTTCGCTAATTGGAGCTGGCATAGAGTGTCCTAATATTCGAATGAGTAGTATAAAGATAAGATGAGAGTTTACTCAGAGGATAATCCACCAAAAACGCGGCAGGCGTCCTCAATGGATAGGCTATAAAATAAAAATGCAATATTAACATATTTGCTATGAGCCTAGCCAAAAATGCGGTGACAAGACCGTTTATATTTAGCAATGACTCACATCAGTTTTGTTAAACGATAGACAGTTATATATTTCAATTTAAGTTATAAATAATAAGCTGCGAGTGACCTAAGTGACAAGCAGCTCATTACTTATAGTCAATCTATTAAACTGAAATAGTCTCAGTACCGCCCATAAACGGACGTAATACTTCTGGAATCGTAATGCTGCCATCAGCATTTTGATGGTTTTCCATCACTGCTAGTAGCGTACGACCCACGGCCAAACCTGAACCGTTCAAAGTATGAGCCAAGCTAGTTTGTTTGCCATCTTTGACACGCGTACCCATACGGCGCGCTTGGAAATCACCACAGTTAGAGCAGCTAGAGATTTCACGATAGGTATCTTGGCTTGGTAGCCATACTTCGATGTCATAGGTCTTTTGTGCAGCAAAACCCATATCGCCAGTACATAGCTGTACCGTGCGGTATGGCAAGTTCAACTGCTGCAAAATATATTCAGCCTGTCCTGTCATCGCTTCTAATAGGTCATCGGACTGATCGCTAGTACCGACATTGACCATTTCCACTTTTTCAAACTGATGCTGACGAATCAGACCGCGAGTATCACGCCCATGTGAACCTGCTTCACTACGGAAACATGGCGTATGCGCCGTGAACTTTAATGGCAACTCTTTAATATCCAAACGCTCACCACGTACCAAATTGGTCATTGGTACTTCAGCGGTTGGGATCAAATAAAAATCCATCTCATCGTTATTAGTGTGATTGCTTAGCTTAAACAAATCATCTTCAAACTTAGGCAACTGACCCGTACCTTTCAAGCTATCGCTATTGACGATATAAGGTACATAGGTCTCAAGATAGCCGTACTTCATAGTATGCGTGTTCAACATGAATTGAATTAGTGCGCGATGCAATTGTGCCAATTGACCTTTTAGCACGTTAAAACGGCTTCCAGTCAACTTAGTCGCTGCCTCAAAGTCCAGCATACCAAGCGTCTCACCGATATGAGTATGATCTTGAATTTCAAAATCAAACGTACGCGGCGTGCCCCATTTGCGCACTTCTACGTTATCCTCTTCTGACGTACCGACTGGTACATCCGCCGCCGGAATATTCGGAATTTGCAAAGCCGCTTGAGTGATGCGCTCTTGTAGCGTACGTAGCTCGTCTTCCGCAGCTTTAATCTCACCGCTAACGCTTTGCATCTCAGCCAATAGCTCACTGGCATCTTCGCCTGATTTTTTTAGGGCACCTACTTGCTTAGCACCAGCATTGCGGCGCGATTGCAACTCTTCGGTTTTTACTTGTAGAGACTTGCGCTCGTTTTCAATCGTCTGCCAGAACTCCATATCAAGCTCATAACCACGGGTGGCTAGCTGCTGCTGTAGGTCGCTTAAATCGCCGCGTAAGAGTTTCGGATCAATCATAGTAGTTGCCTGTAACACTAAAGGTGAGTAAAAGGTTTAAAAGTATTATTAATAGGGTAATTGCCTAGCACATCGCTATCACGGTCTTTGTGATAACTGGCTATGACGTTATGTTTTATATCAACATATCTTGTAGTCGCTATAATACCAAGACACGGCAGATTTGACCATGTTTTGGATATCTTTGGCTACTTTTCCCTGTTTTTGGCTGACTCTCACTAGCTTTTGTTCATTATGCTAATCGCTTATAGCAAGTTATTATGTTTTTAATTGCTCACTTTTGCTTTCGTCTAGTCTGAATAAGCTGAGTATAGAGCTTGAACTACGTCATTAATATGACATCTATCCGTGAACAGTCTTGCTTATATGTTTCATTTAGGAGTACTTTTCGGTAAGATAAGCGCATACCTTTATTCACGTCTAGCCAAGTACGGCATCGCTGCTTCGCTTTGGCAGTTTTAATCCAACGCTTTTAATATAAGTATTTGAGAAACCTTTATGGCCCTGTACCCCTACACGCTCCAACCTGTCGCCTTAAACCTAACTGAGGCTGAATTCCACCAAGCACAGTATGAACTGTTTGCCAGTGCCAGCCCGTCTTTTGGTTTATCAAGCTTTAAGACCAAAGAGTGGATCATCATGGCAGTGGTTGTGGTACTTGCTATTGCAGGACTTATCTTTGTAACAGGCTATTCAACCATTATCTTTTGGTTAATGCTGGTTGGTGTGGTGATATATCTATTGGCGCGTACTTTAGGTTTTAAATGGTACGTAAAAAGAGAGTTTGACAAACAAGTGGCCGACCAAGAGATGCCAGATGAAATGCGCCAAATGAAGTTAGGTGTACAAAAGCATGGTCTAGTCATGGCGATGCCAAGCAACCAGCCTGATATGATGAAAAACTCGCAAATGCGCGGTATGCAAATGCGTGCAGGCGCAACTCAGCAAGCGGTTATTCCTTGGACCTCTATCAAGAGCTGGGATGAGACTGACGACTATATCTTTATGATGTTTGAGCTAAAAGGTCAGCAAGGTAGCCAAATCGTACCGAAACGCTTGCAAGCACAGAAGTTTCCTATCGATACGATACGTCAACATTTACAAGAAGTGGTTCCCGTTAAAGGCTTAAATCCTGAAAACTTGCAGCCACCAGCGTAAATGTAATGAGGTCTCTCTATCGTTTAGAAAAACAGTAAAGAGACTTGGTTTTAGTTTTATAAAACCAATCGTAAAATTGTATTTATTAAATTTAACTTATTAATAATAGTTTGCTATTATTATAAGCATCAAAGGAAGAGATAGAGTTTATATTGATAGCTACAGATAAAAACTAAAGTATTTTCGCTGTATTTCAATTGATTAGAGTCTTTATTCTTCTTTATTTATTATCATATAACTACACTCACACTATAAGGACAATACTATGAGCAATTCTAACAATGCTACTAACCAGATCGGTCTAGAAAAAGCAGACATGAGCGAAGTCATCGCCAAGTTAAACAACCTACTATCGACGTATCACGTGTTTTATCTAAACGTACGTGGCTATCACTGGAATGTAAAAGGTGAGCATTTCTTTACTTTGCATCCACAATTTGAAGAGCTATATACGTCACTACAATTACAAATTGATGAAATCGCTGAGCGTATCTTGACTTTGGGTGGTACACCACTTCACGCTTATAGCGATTTTACGCAGCATACTAGTATTAGTGAAGACAAAAACGTCAAAGATGGCACAAGCTGTGTCAAAGGCGTAGTCACTGGCTTACAAGCGTTAATTGCAGAGCAACGCCAAGTATCAGCGTTAGCAGAAGAGAGCGAAGACCAAGGTTCAGCTGACCTAATCGATGCTTACGTACAAGAGCAAGAAAAACTGGTATGGATGTATAACGCGTTTTTGGGTTAAGAATCGTTAGATTTTACTAGGCTAAATTTTAATAAGCCTAATGATCATCAAATACTAAATAATAAAAAAGCACCTAATTAGGTGCTTTTTTATTGTCTATCTTTTAGAAAAGACTGTTTTATTTTTCGATCCATTGACGCATTTTTTCACGTTCAGCAGGCGTGGCTTGTAGCCATACTTGCATAAACGTATCTAACGTACTAGTAGAAGTATTTACGCTAGATGTTTGCTTAACAGTGGTCGTGCCAGTGTTGACGTTGCTAGTAGCATTTACTGCTGGTTGATCTAAAGAGGCGATAGCACGTTGGTTCTGTAACTCTGCATCACCTGCACCGCCGAACACGCCGCCTAGCGCTTTACCAAGGCCTGAAAATAAACCACCTTGGTTACCGGCCATACTTTGCTGGCTAGCAATGACAGTATTGTTTTGTTGCACAGCGAGCGTAGGCTGCTTGGCATATTCTCTAGCAGCTTCATAATCTTCTGGTTGATTAGGCATAGTCAAACGATATGTTTGATTGTCGGCCAATTGTGCCGTCACACTGACATTACCTGAACGCAAATAATCATGCTCATCTCGACGCAAGTTATATAAACGGTCATACTTAGCAGTAATAGCATGTTGTCCAGGCTGTAACGTAAATGTTTTTTGCAGCGGCTGAAAAGCGCTCTGCTGAATTTCCTGCCCATTAATAGCAGTTACTTTGATATGGTCATCAACCTGTAGAGTAACCGCTGCCTGTGACAACATAGAGACCGAGGCAGCACCTACCAACAACGTGCCTATCGTTAATTTCTTTAGCAAAAAAGTATTCGATTTCATAAGTTATTCCATTAATAGTAAAAGCGAGTTGGACAAAAGATTCGTATTCTTACGGCTATTCATTTTTTGCTGCTAAAGGTCTTACTGCTAAGAGTTTTGCTGCTAAAAATCAAGTGGCATCGTATGTTGGTCTTGATCAGGCGTGTCATTATCTACTTGTGTCTCTTGAGCGATATCCGCCAGTTCCGCGGCAAGCGTCTGCTCATCGATGGTGCGCAAAGCATCACTTATGACTGCTTTTGAGATATTACTGCGACCAAGGTTAGAGAACATTGGTTGAATATAATTAAGTACTTCCATCATCGCACCGATACGATGCGGTCCATCGGTCAATAAATGATCAATAATTCGATCGTCAAACTGCCATCCACGTCGACGCAAAATAGACTGTAATAATGCTTGTCTATCTGCAAAATCATGACCAGTAGGCACTTTAAAGGTCGGTGCTTGTGCCAAACGCGTCATTAAATCTCTTAACTGAAATGGTAAGTCGTCGGCTGGTTTATTAGCGGCAAACAATAACTGGCGTTGCCCTTCTCGACTACGATTAATCAGATGAAATAAAGCTTCTTGCCACTGACTGCTTTGCTCAAGCACTTCCAAATCATCGATAGCAATCAGATCAAAGTTTTCTAACGATGATAGTACGTGGACATCTGTATGAATCAGCTCATTAAGGGACAAACAAATAGCCGATTTGTCCATCTCGATAAATGACTCGCAAATAGCAGACAGCAAATGGGACTTACCTGTAGCAGGGCTACCAAACAGATATAGTTGACCGATCAGGCCGACATGTAACTGCCGTACTGCATCGATAATCGACATCCAACCGGGACCGGCAAAGTCGCTGAGACTTGCATCATGCTTAATGTCCAGATTGAGACTTAGCTGTGCTTCTGCCATGAATCATCAACTCGTGTTGCGTAGTGCAATGGAAAAATATAATAGAAAAAGAAAGGTTACTTTGAGCTGTATTCATTACTGTCAATACTAGCCGATATAACTGTAAGTGATGGCCCTATAGCCTTTGCAAAAATTGGTTAGTCGCTTTATCGAAAACAAATTTAGGAAAGCTGGTACCAAAACGGTTGATACTATCAACACTGTGCCTATATATAACATATTTACAAAATGACTGACAAGTCTTTTACCCATTAAGCCTTATCAATCATTGCGTTCCTATCTTGATATTAGATATCAATCTTTATCTAGTGTATTCAATAATAAGATAATTATCTTTTTTCAAACAGTGCCAGTTGTTTACGGCCTTTATAAAAGTCAGTGGTTCGATAGTAGTTGTATAAATGGCGGAACAGGACGTTTAAGACAGCGGATACTGGCAAGGCGATTAGCATACCGACGAAACCTAATAGACTGGCACCTGCCAATACGGCAAATATAACCCACAATGGCGATAGACCAATCTTATCACCTAACAGCAATGGCTGTAGGATATAACCTTCTGCAGCTTGTCCAATCAAGAACGCCCCTACGACCAATGACAAATACGTCCAGTCCAATCCGAACTGAAATAGGCAGGCGATAATAGCTGCGATAAAACCAATGCCGAATCCTAAGTACGGCACAAAACTGGCAATGCCTGCTACCATACCAATGATAAGCCCAAGCTCTAGCCCAATGAGCTGTAACTGTACAGCATAAATAGCGCCTAGCAATACCATTACCAACAATTGACCTTTGATAAATGCCATTAATGCTAGATCACATTCTTTGGCTATTTCAGTCACTTTTTGACAGTAAGCACCTGGTATCGCCATTTTCCAGTTATGCAAACGCTGATCCCAATTAAATAGGAAGTAAAAGGTTAAAATAGGTACTAATACAATAAGACCTGCATTATTGATGAAGTTCATACTTGAGGTCAGTATTTGGCTCATCATGGTGCTAGCATCAGCGAACTTATAGTTCGTTTGCATATAATCGACGAGAGTATCGGAAAACTCTTTAGACTCTAATTGGGGCAATTTGATACGAGTATTACTATTGAACCACTCTCGTACTACTTGGTTATACCAATTAAATATCTTTGGCAAATAATCCCACGCCGCTTGCAGCTGATGCCACAATGTCGGTACCAACCACCATAATAATAACGCCATCCCCAAAGTAATCGTTGAGTAGACGATAATAATCGCGACCCAGCGCTTGATGTATTTTGATAGGCGCTTGACTAGAGGATTAAATAGGTAGGCCAGCATAAAGGCAAAAACGAAGGGCACGATGACGGGCATCATTAAATACAAAAGAAACACAGCCACAACTAACGCCACGACAATAAATAAACGCCGAAAAAAAGGATCTATTGGTTGGTTCATCATGGCAAGTAATCCTATAGTTGGACGAGGTTAAAAAAGTGACAGGTTTGAAAAAGTGACAGGGAGTCAGTAATAGCGATTACTAAATGATATAACTATAACCATCACGATGTATCACTAAGCGAATTGCTTTCTTTTCTCATTAGTTTTAGCTAGCTAGACTGAGACGTATCAAAGTTCCTAAAAAGCCTGATTCTTAATAAATTTATGTTTAGTATTTTTTATTCTGTCAATCACATTTGAACTTTTATTAAGGCCATTATTGACAATAAATTTAGCGTTCTATTATCGCAGAGTACAACAAAAAATCAGTCATTTTTTGTTTCTTAACGGCTTATTTGCCACTTAATGCAAATCTTAGTCAAATATTGGCAAGTTGCTTTGCGAGTACGGTCTGTTTTTGGGTATAATGCGCGCACTGTCTTTAAACTTTGCTTTTGAACTTTATAACGCTGATTTTTGCGTGCTCAATTACTTTACCTTCTAATCCCAATTATCTATCCCCAACTGTGAGATGACTATGAGTGACAAGCCTTCTTTAAGCTACAAAGATGCCGGTGTTGATATCGATGCAGGCGATGCTTTGGTTCAGCGAATCAAGTCCGTTGCAAAAGCCACTACTCGTCCTGAAGTCGTGGGTGGACTTGGCGGTTTTGGTGCGTTATGCCGTATCCCAACAGGTTATACCTCACCATTATTGGTTTCTGGCACTGATGGTGTCGGCACCAAACTAAAACTGGCGCTACAGCTGAACCGTCATGACACGATTGGTATTGATTTGGTCGCGATGTGCGTCAATGATCTACTGGTTTGCGGCGCAGAGCCATTATTCTTTTTAGACTACTATGCAACTGGTAAGCTAGATGTTGATGTAGCGGCGACTGTCGTGACTGGTATTGGCGATGGTTGTAAGTTAGCTAACTGTGCGCTTATCGGTGGTGAAACTGCTGAAATGCCAGGCATGTATCAAGATGATGATTACGATCTAGCTGGTTTTTGTGTAGGTGTGGTTGAAGAAGCAGAAGTCGTCACTGGTGAAAATGTCGCAGAAGGCGACGTACTGATTGCACTTGCCTCAAGTGGCGCACACTCAAACGGCTACTCATTGGTTCGTAAAGTCATCGAAGTTAGCGGTGTGGATGTTACGAGTAGTGACGAGCAACTAGACGGTCAGCCTATTCAAGACGCTCTAATGGCTCCTACCCGTATCTATGTAAAAGCAATCAAAGCATTACAAGACACGCTTGGTAGCTCAGCCTTACATGCGATGTCACACATCACAGGCGGTGGTCTAACGGATAACTTACCACGTGTACTACCTGATAACCTAGCGGCTAGCATCGATACCAATAGCTGGCAGTTCTCAGAGCTATTCACTTGGCTACAGACCCAAGGTAATATCGCACAGAGTGAAATGTACCGTACCTTTAACTGCGGCGTTGGTTTTGTCATCGTTATGCCAAAAGACAAAGCAGAAGCTGCTATCCAGACCTTGACTGATGCAGGCGAGACAGCTTGGCAACTAGGTGAAATGGTCAAACGCAGCACTGATGACCAGGCGGATGCAGTGGTGTACCGTTAATGTCAATTGATACTGCAAGCCAGCCTATCAAACCATTGCGTATTGCTGTTCTAGTCTCAGGAAGTGGTAGCAACCTGCAAGTGTTAATCAATGCAATGCAAGCAGGTGCGCTACCGATTGAAATCGTTGGTGTTATCAGTAACCGTGAAGATGCTTATGCATTGACTCGTGCTAAAGATGCCAATATTCCAGTTGCGGTATTGTCACACGTTGCTAGTGGTAAACGTATGGGCATTAAAACGTTTGAAACCCATGCCAACGAGCAGCTAATAGCATGGCAACCTGACTTGATCGTCTTGGCTGGGTTTATGCGTGTATTAAGTGGCTCATTTATTGACAATGTACCAGCGCCCATGATTAACCTTCACCCTTCTCTACTTCCGGTTTATAAGGGTTTAGATACTCATAAACGGGTCATACAAGCGGGTGAACGTCGTCACGGTTGTAGTATTCATAAAGTCACAGCGGAGCTTGATGCGGGTCAGGTATTGACTCAAGCTGTATTGAATGTCGATATTAACGACACTGCAGAGAGCTTACAGTCACGGGTACAGAAACTTGAACATCAATTGCTGCCTTGGACGATTTTACTGTTAGCAAAAAACGTATTGTCACTTGAAGCAAAAAACGTATTGTCACTTGAAGCAAATAATACATCATCGCAAACGGAGACTTACCTACCTAAGTTGCCTTTGCAATTGCTTATAGACGGATAAGAATCTCGGCTTATTAAGCTGCTTTTTATACCACTTTATATAGCTCAATAAAAATCCCAGTTACTCATTACGAGCAACTGGGCTTTTTTATTTGATAACTGTTTATTATTTACTATCATTTAAAATCGTAAATAGTTATCTATTTAGGTAATTTGTCTAGTTAGTTCATTCTTAAAATACATGAACCGCTTTAATGTTGACAAACTCTTTGATACCGAAGCCGCCATGCTCACGGCCATAGCCTGAGTTTTTCACGCCACCAAATGGCAGTGCAGGATTGGCAAGACCATAACCATTAATATAGACCATACCAGTATCGAACTGCTCACGTGCTAGACGAACAGCTTTCTCCTCGTCTTTTGAGAAAATCGCGCCACCTAGACCATAACGACTGTCGTTAGCGATGCGCATTGCATCGTCTTCATCTTTGGCACGAATCAATGAAGCGACAGGGCCAAATAGTTCGTCATCGTATGCAGGTTGACCTTTTTCAACGTTCTCTAGGATAGTTGCTGGATAGAAGCTACCTTTACCTTCAGGTACTTTACCGCCAACAGCAATCGTTGCACCTTTAGCCACACTTTGCTCTACTTGCTCATGTAGCTGCTTACGTAGATCTGCACGTGCTAATGGACCGATATCTGAGCTATCATCCATTGGGTCACCCGCTTTAGTACCTTCAAATTTCTCAACGATACGCTTACGGAATTCGTCATATACGCTATCAACTACGATAAAGCGTTTGGCTGCTACACAAGTTTCACCGTTGTTGATTAAACGTGCTTGAGTACAAGTTTCTACTGCAGTTTCGATATCTGCATCTTCTAATACGATAAATGCATCGTTTGAACCTAGCTCTAATACAGCTTTCTTAATTGCTTTAGCTGCTTGCTGTCCAACGATCACGCCTGCTTTGTCACTACCTGTTAGTGTCACGCCACGTACTTTGTCATTGCCAATCAATGCTTCTGATTGATCATGGTCAATGATAATCGTACGGAACAAATCACTTGGTAATTCAGACTCATGAAGAATTTTTTCGATTAGTAGACCAGAGCCTGTTACGTTAGATGCGTGTTTTAGTAAAACACTGTTACCTGCCATCAAGTTTGCGATGGTATAACGGAATACTTGATACGCTGGGAAATTCCAAGGCTGCATGCCATAGATGATACCGATAGGTTGATACGTCACTAACCCTTTTTTCATGCTTTCGATATCACGTACATCATCAGCCAAAGAAGCGACGCCATTTTCAGCAGTGTAATCACAGATAGCTTTACAGAGATCAATCTCTTGCATGCTCTGACTATATAACTTACCGCGCTCTTCAGTCATCAGCTTAGCCAGATCTTCTTTGTATTCCATCAGCTTATCACCGATAGACTTGATGATACGGCCACGTTCTTCATGGCTCACTGTACGCCATTCTAGAAATGCGTTATGTGAAGCATCGACAATCTTGTTGACTTCATCGTTGCTCATATAATTGTAGTTACTGATTTCTTCGCCCGTGGTTGGGTTAATAGTAGTAATGTCTGACATAGTTACTGTCCTTATTATTCGAATTTATATTTGGGATTTATAATCGGGTTTACTGTCACTTGTAGTTATTTTGCTGTGACAGTTTTAATTATTAAATTTACGTCGATAGCACAATCTATTGGTAGCTCGTTTTCTATCTGCCGTTATGTTAACAAGCTATTTGATGAAGAGTTTTACAATATATTGTGAAGTGTGTTGAAGATGTTAATAGTGTGACTAACTTATTAAGTATAACTAAATATCATATACTAACTCTTAAACGCTATAACACAAAAAACCAGCCTAGTGGCTGGTCTAATAACTATATATAGTGGGAGCTAAAGAAAAATATTTTTATTAAAATTCAGATAATCAAAAATATTCTGCTCTAATAAAAGATAGATTTAACTCACACAAACCAATCAAAACAAATGATTAATAACCGGTATCTCTTGTGGTGGATTTTCTTCTTCAGCAACGACTTGTCGTGCCACATGCATAATTAACTGACGTAACCAGCGATGGGCTGGGTGATGCTGCAACAAAGGAGACCATGCCATCGTAAGCTCAAACTCAGGAATAAAAAACGGCGGATCTTCCATCATAATGCTGTCGTTATTTGCCTGCATTCTTGCCACACGCGTGGGCAAAGTCGCTATCAAATCTTTATTTGCTGCAAGCATAGCAGGCATTTGATAGTGTCGAGTAAAGACACTGATTTGACGTTTTTGCCCAAGGCGCTGTAGGGCCTGATCGATAGATCCTAGTCCACCAGATTTCTCTGGATTAACCCCAAAACCCACACCCATACCGGTTTTAGATACCCATACGTGCTGTGCTTTAAGGTAGTTTTTCAGATTAAAACGATTGGCATAAGGACTGTCAGAAGATAATAGGCAACTAAAAGTATCACGCCATACCAGAACCTGATGAAAGCTTTGTGGTATCTCATTAAAACGGTTAATCGCCAAATCAACTCGTCCCTGCTCCATATCTCGATAAGAGACGTCTGATGGAGTCAAAAAGTCCAAAATCACATTAGGTGCTTCAGAACGTAGTGCTTTTACTAGCTTAGGTACTAGGGTCGCTTCGGCATAATCCGATGTCATGATACGGAACACACGAGAGGTACTATAAGGGCGGAATTCAGTACGCGGCTCCAACACTTGAGTCAAGTCAGCAAGTATCTCGCGGATACGTGGCTGTAGCTCAAGGGCGCGTTCAGTCGGTGTCATACCCTCAGACGAGCGTACCAATAATGGATCATTAAACAGCTTACGCAAACGGCGCAAGATATTACTCATAGCAGGCTGAGTAATCCCAAGCTGCTCGGCTGCGCGAGTAACGTTTTTTTCTCGTAGCAACACATCTAGATGGACTAATAAATTTAAATCAACCCGCTGCAAATTCATATTTGGTTCTCTTGGCTTTTGAATAAACGCCATATTAAGGCTGGCATTTGTAGTGCTGCTACGGTGATTTGTGCGCTATAACAGCATAATTTCATTATTTTTTACTAATTTCGTTCTAGTTTTTTCTGGTAGATATACATTATAACTCATTCAACCTATCGTAAGACCCTGTTATATAAACATTATATCATACAGAAATACCAAAGATAACTATCATAAATTAGATAAATCTTGGTAAGGTGGTTATAGTGAGTTCTATAAAGGATTTGCAGCATAGAGGACGAACTTTAGGTTCATAAGCTGTTTTTATCCGATTAAATATTGTCGCTGAGTAATATATTAATGGTTTTTATCAGTCGTTAAATACGGTTAATCGACCTCATTATTGTAACATCTCTTGCTACCGATTATGACATCACTGGCTATTAAGTATTCAGATACCTTTTAGATATATAGTGAGAATCGATAAATATTTATAAACCAGCAATTATTTTCAACTGTTGAGTTCAGCAAATTTCTTGTAATAGCCTAGCGGTTTGTTTAGGGTAAATAGAGCTTCAATAGATAAATGATAGACCAAATTTTGAATATTACTTTTTAGTACAAAGATTTTAGTAAAGCGGATTTTAGTAAAACGACATACCCATTATTTTAACAATTAACTTATTTGTTTTTACACCCCACCAAGGAGACTATAGATGTCAACTGCATATAAATCAGCGATCGACTTAGTACGTGAATTAAAGCAAAAGCACGGCAACTGGCAGAACATTAGCGAAGTTGATGCTGCACGTATGATGTCACAAAACCGTTTCAAAACGGGTTTGGATATCGCAAAATATACTGCAAAAATCATGCGTCAAGACATGGAAGATTATGACAATGATACGTCTCAGTACACGCAGTCTTTAGGTGCATGGCATGGTTTTGTTGCACAGCAAACTATGTACGCTAAGAAAAAATATTTCGGTACGACTTCTAAAACTTACATCTACCTTTCAGGTTGGATGGTAGCTGCTCTACGCTCTGAGTTTGGTCCACTACCTGACCAATCTATGCATGAAAAAACGTCAGTACCTAAGCTAATCGAAGAAATCTACACCTTCTTACGTCAAGCAGATGCTAAAGTATTGAACGACTACTTCCGTGAGCTAAACGCTGCTGAAGAAGCTGGCCAAGATACTTCTGCTATCCTAGAAAAAATTGAAAACTTTGATTCACATGTTGTGCCAATCATCGCTGATATCGATGCAGGTTTTGGTAATGAAGAAGCTACTTACCTATTGACTAAGCAAATGATCGAAGCTGGTGCTTGTGCTATTCAGGTTGAAAACCAAGTATCTGATGCTAAGCAATGTGGTCACCAGGCTGGTAAAGTAACTGTACCGCATGAAGACTTCATCTCTAAGCTAAACGCTATCCGTTATGCATTCCTAGAGCTTGGTGTTGAAGACGGCGTTATCGTTGCTCGTACTGATTCTGAAGGCGCATCACTAACGCAAAAAATCCCAGTATCAAATGAGCCAGGCGATCTTGCTTCTAAATACATCGATTTCATCGAAATGGAAGAAGTAACGCTAGAAAATGCTCAAGAAAACGACAGCCTACTTAAGCACAACGGCAAACTAGTACGCCCAGTTCGTCTACCTAACGGTCTATATCAGTTCCGTGAAGAGACTAACATTGACCGTGTTGTACTTGACTGTGTAACTGCTCTAGAAAACGGCGCTGACCTACTATGGATCGAAACACCGACTCCAGACGTAGAACACATCAAAATGATGGTTGACCGTATCAAAGAGCAACAGCCTAAGGCCAAGCTTGTATATAACAACAGCCCATCATTCAACTGGACGCTTAACTTCCGTAAGCAAGTTATCGCTCAGTGGGAAGAAGAAGGCAAAGACATCTCTGCATACAATAAAGATGACTTGATGAGTGCTGATTATGACGGTACTGAGCTTGATGCAGCAGCTGACGTAGCCGCTAAGAACTTCCAACGTGATGCGTCACGTGAAGCTGGTGTATTCCATCACTTAATCACGCTACCGACTTACCACACGACTGCTCTTAGCGTTCATGAACTTGCTAAAGGCTACTTCGGTGAAGAAGGCATGCTTGCTTATGCAGCTGGCGTACAGCGTAAAGAAATCCGCGAAGGTATCTCTTGTGTTAAGCACCAAGCAATGGCTGGTTCTGACCTTGGCGATGACCACAAAGAAATCTTCTCAGGCGATAACGCTCTGAAAGCTGGCGGCGGCAAGAACACGATGAACCAGTTCTAATAACCGACAGACTAGCAGTATTTATCAAAAAACCGCCCTACATCATGTAGGGCGGTTTTTTATTGCGGTTTAAATAATCAGAGAATGGTAGACTAATAATGGTTTATCACGACCATCGATCAGAGCCATCAGTCAGAATTATTAGGAGCTAATATGCAAGAGATAGAGCTGAAGTTTTTGGTACCAGAGTCACGGCTAAAGGGTTTAATGCGTCAAACGCACGTTAAATCCTCACAAGTGACGCAACTGGCTGCACATTATTACGATACGCCTGACCAACAGCTTGCACAGGCAGGTATCGGTCTTCGTATTCGCAAAGAAGGCGATACATGGGTTCAAACCATTAAAGCTGGTGGTGACGGTATCGCGGCACGCTTGGAGCACAATGCCGCACTCGATAATGAGCAAGTACAAACGATGCTCGATAATAATGAGTTGATGCCTGATTTAACGATATATCAAGACACTCCAATCGCTGCAGCATTGGCTGACTTTAAACTCAAAAAGTTGGCGAAAAACCTGACACGACTTTATGTTACTGACGTCGAGCGCACTACGCGGTTGCTGACAGAAAGTAATGAGGATGAAACCGATAACTGTATCGAAATGGCTTACGATCATGGAGAGATTATTCATGGTACTGATGACTCGCTACGCAAAGCCATTCAAGAGATAGAATTTGAATTGGCGTCAGGAGATTTAGATTTCCTATTTACGACTGCCAAAACATGGTGCAAACGCTATAAGCTGTGTCTATCTACCGTTACCAAAGCTGAAAACGGCGGCTTACTTATTAACGGACAAAATCACAGTCCAGCAGTCAACGCAAACCTAAGTCAATTGCAAATAGACAAAGACAGCAGCGCACCTGCCTTTATACGTGCGGTCGTACACAATTGCTTATTGCAGATATTACCAAACAGCAGTGCTATCGTCGCTGGCAGCATAGATGACGATCATATTCTACAGTTGCGGATTGGTATTGATCGCTTGCGTACTGCGTTGAAAGCATTTACCGACTTCTCTGATGAGATTAACCCTGAATGGCTACCGATACTAAAGCAAACTGCAACCTTACTTAGCGATTACTATCAACTTGCTTATATCAACGCACAGATCGAACCTGAGCTACAAGCATGTGGCGCGCCTGCCGTTGACTGGACGACAGATATTGAAAATATCAAGATCACACCTATCAATACGCTACAAGCCAATGACTTTCAGATAACGCTGTTAGAGCTGATTGCCTTTACTATGAGCGACCCAAGCATTGAACCTCAGACTGATCAGCTTGCCCGCGATAAGCTAACTAAAGTCCTCTCTAAACAATATAAGAAATGCCTTAAGACCAATAAAAAAGCTGACGAAATAAGTGATGAAGTAAGTGTTACCGAGCTTGTGAGCAATGACGTAGATCTAGATGTAAACACAGACATTGCTGATAATGACCAACCTGAAAGCGACCTGCTTAGTCAATTAAAAGATTCGCGTTACATCAGTGAATTTTCCACACCTTTACTAAGCAAGAAAAAAGCTAAAAAGAAAACCAAACGTTGGCTAAAACGGCTAATAAAAGCGCAAAAAGCGTTAGAACAACTGAACGATGATAATCAATATCAGCAGTTTTATGAATTGAAATCAACAACAGATGCTAATGCTTTATATGGTGCAGGTTGGTTTACGGCCATACTGACTGATGACCAGAGTCATATTGATGCATGTTTAGCAAAATTTGCGGATAGCTCAACGTTTTGGTAGAAGTAGGAATATTGTTTTTATGACAAATACTGCTTTCATAAAGTAAAACCACTCCATAAAAAAGACAGTTTGTTATATAACAGACTGTCTTTTTTTATTGTGTTTAAATAGCTCCTGTTAGCGTCATGGCTAAATGTGCAAAACGACCTAGTTAGCAACGATCGTAACGGGCATACCCTCTTCTACTTGCTCAAATAATTCTACGATATCTTCATTACGCATACGGATACAGCCATGTGATAGCGGAATACTCATTGGTTCAGTATCTGGTGTGCCGTGAATATAGATATAGCGCTCATAAGTATCGCAACCACCTTGGCTATTGCTACCTTTGTTTAACCCTTCTTCAAGACCGCTTAACCAAAGAATACGGCTCAATATCCAGTCACGCTTGGGATGTAGCTCACCAAGATTTGTATCGTATATCTCACCTGTCGGTACACGCCCGACAAATACCGCATTCATAGGCTCACTACCACCTATTTTCTGTTCAATCACATGCCTGCCAAGCGGCGTGCAACCACTATCCTGCTGACTACCAATACCATTCTTTGCAGTGGAGACTACATATCTCGCAACCTCAGTCTGCTGCTGGTACAGCGTCAATGTTTGCTCAGCGATATTAATCACGAGTTGTTTATCAAGCGTCTTATTATTGGTCATAAATGCTTCCGACTATCAGTCATTCATCAGATTACTATCAAGGTTATTAGCAAAATGATTGAAAATTTCTATTATCAAGGGATTGTATCAAGACATTTGGCACCGTAATATAGGGGCACACTTTTTGATGCTAGCAGATTATGACGACTATTTCACCGACACGTGTGTCGATGTATGATTTTTTATATCATGATACCCAGCCTATGCTGTCACTTTTGGCCGATGCGGCACAGCTCTCTCTACCGCAAGCTCGCTTAGGGATGGATGCCAGTCTACAAGCCATCGTAAGTGCGCTTCTCGCCTATCAGCAGCGTCATCAGGGACAAGCAGTCAGCAAAAAGCTGTTTGGTCGTAGTGCTGTCAAAGAGTTACGACAGTATAACTCAATGAACTTTGCAACCATTAGCGCCACACTCTACCATCGTCACGATGCAGCAGATGCTGTATTTAGTGATAACGCCCGTGTCATAAAGGCAAGCGAACATATCGCTGAGAAGATTGATGCAACGACGCAGCAGGCTCAAACTCTACTCACCTCTTTATGCGTGATTGTGCTGCGTGAATTGGCTATCCTGACAGAATACAGTCAACTAGACAGTGATGAGATCAATAAATGGTTTGCACTACAACCACAGTTTTTATCAGCGGCACGATTTAGCCCAAAGCATGCGCATACCTCATCTGCTGAGACAGAAAGCAATAGTGACTTGCCCCAATCAACTACTGAAGCTGCTGAAGCGATAGAGAACAACTCAGAGAATAATGCGGAACGTACGTTACTAAATGCTGAGCAGTTATCAAGCATTCCACCTTCTTTTGATCCTTACTGGTATGAACTGTCCGGATTCAAACCTGAAAACTATGAACCTGTGCAAGATATGCAAATGGCAACAGGCAATTATCTAAAAGCCATTGGGCGTTCACCTGACAATCTACAGCAGGGTCGTCACAACGATATGCTAGTATTTACGGAGATGCATGCCGTTGCCTTACCACATCAACGTTGGCTGCTTCAATTAGCCAAAATCTCAGATATCTATCTCAGTCGAAATCGACTGCGCGTTAACTCTGAACCAGCCAATCCGCCTAAACCGCCTTTAGTAAGTTTGGGACTAATCGGCGGCAATAATGATAATACACCAACCACCACTAGTGAAAAGCCCATCGAATATGAGGCTTCCACACCGCTATGGAAAAATCCTGTCATTCTTATCATCATACTTGTCGTTGGTGTCCTTGGTGCACTCGCTACTTTAAAATACCAGTCGCAAAAATCTGATGGAGCCATCCTGGCAACTGAAGAAGTATTAGAACAAGATGCTATTGATGAGCGTCAACAGCAAGATGTAGCCATCGTCATGGTAGATGAAGATGAATCTAACGTTACAGAGACAGAAAAAGCTGAGTAAAAATCTTTACTATTAAGACAGCTATTCTAAAAGTGATGGTTTTAGCAATCATTTACTAACCATAAAAAAAGAGACCCTATCAACATAGAGTCTCTTTTTTATTATGCGATCTAAGTTATGAATTGGCTATCAGTAGCCCAAAAACTTACTTAGATAAATCGCGACCACGGCTAGCTTCGATAGCTAGACGTAAGCCATTTAGACGGATAAAGCCTTCTGCGTCTTTTTGATCATAAGCGCCTGCATCATCTTCGAAAGTGGCAATTTTTTCATCAAATAATGAATCGTCAGATTTACGGCCGACGACGCTCACGCTACCTTTATACAGTTTTACACGTACAGTGCCGTTGACGTATTCTTGTGATTTGTCAATCAATGCTTGTAGCATCATACGCTCAGGGCTGAACCAATAGCCATTGTAGATGATTTTTGCGTAGCGTGGCATTAGCTCATCTTTTAGATGGGCAGCTTCACGATCAAGCGTTAGTGATTCGATACCGCGATGCGCTTTTAGCATAATCGTGCCCGCTGGCGTCTCGTAGCAACCACGTGATTTCATGCCGACGTAACGGTTTTCAACGATATCTAAACGGCCGATACCATGTTTGCCGCCGATTTCGTTCAACTTAATCATGACTTCATAAGGCTTAAGTGCTTCACCATCGATAGCAACGATGTCGCCTTTTTCGTATTCTAGTTCTAGATACTGTGCTTCATCAGGTGCTTCTTCTGGGCTAACAGACCAGCGCCACATATCATCTTCTGCTTCAGTATATGGTTCTTCTAGGACACCGCCTTCATAAGAGATATGCAGTAAGTTTGCATCCATTGAGTAAGGAGATTTTTTCTTATTGCCCGCATAATCGATTGCGATATCATGCTCTTCAGCATATTTCATCAAGCTTTCGCGGCTTGATAGATCCCACTCGCGCCAAGGAGCAATAGTTACTACGTCTGGTGACAAAGCGACAGCACCTAGCTCAAAACGAACTTGGTCATTGCCTTTACCAGTCGCACCATGGCTGATAGCATCGGCATTATGCTCTTTAGCAATCTCAACCAAACGCTTGGCAATCAATGGACGAGCAATAGACGTACCTAGTAAGTACTCACCTTCGTAAATGGCGTTAGCACGGAACATAGGAAATACATAATCACGAGCGAACTCTTCGCGCAAATCTTCGATATGGATATGCTTGATACCCATTGCTTGAGCTTTGGCTCGTGCTGGCTCAACTTCTTCGCCTTGACCGATATCAGCGGTAAAGGTGATTACTTCCGCATCATAAGTTTCTTGTAGCCATTTAGCGATGATTGAGGTATCAAGACCACCTGAATAAGCCAAGACAATTTTATTGATATTTTTTGGATCAAGTTGAGCCATGAATAACTCCCATTATGAAATATAGTTTTAGAAAAGGCGACGATCAAATCAAAAGCAAGTCGAACGATAATTACCTGCTCAGTGTACATCATATTTACTATGGGCAAAAGTCTAACTGCCATAAGGCGTGCGCTTTTGACTTAAATTCTAGTCAACCTCATTTTTGCCACTAGAATTTAAACATCATTTAACGACAAGATATTAATCTTAGCCCGATGAATTATGTACAGATATCTAGCCTTATATTTAGTCAAGTGGGCAAATCTGTTATGATAGACCCACAGTAACACTCCCTTTTGTTTCCTTTATTTGACGATATAGAGCGCTTTGACACTATGACTGATTCGATTAGAGAATTGACCATCCTTCAGCCAGATGACTGGCATATTCATTTGCGTGACGATCTCGCCTTGAGCACGACCGTACCTCATGCAGCAAGCAGCTTTAACCGTGTCATCTGTATGCCAAACCTTGTGCCTCCAGTCAAAAATGCGCAGGATGCTATTGCTTACCGCGCACGTATCATGGAGCAATTAGCAGCAAGTGATTTAAGTCTTGAGCGCAAGTCAGCTTTTGATCCACGTATGACTCTATACTTAACGGATAACACCACTGCCCAAGATATCGAGTTGGCAGCGCAGTCAGGTATCGTACAAGCTGTCAAACTCTACCCTGCTGGAGCGACTACCAACTCTGCAGACGGCGTCACCAACATCAATGCCTGCGTCGATGTCTTTGAAGCATTAGAAAAGTACAACTTGCCACTACTGATACATGGCGAAGTGACACAAGACCATATAGATATATTTGATCGCGAAAAGCGTTTCTTAGATGAAGTGTTGGCACAAATTATCGTGAAATTCCCTACGTTGAAAATAGTAGTAGAGCACATCACTACCAGCGATGCAGCAGATTTTGTATTGTCACAAGGTAACCATGTTGCTGCCACTATTACGCCGCAGCATTTGATGTTTAACCGCAATCATCTATTGGTTGGTGGTATCAAACCGCATTTTTATTGCCTACCTATCTTAAAGCGTGAGAGCCACCAAAAAGTGCTATTAGATGTGGCCACTAGTGGTAATCCAAAGTTTTTCTTGGGTACTGACTCTGCGCCACATGCAACAGACAAAAAAGAAGCCGCTTGTGGCTGTGCCGGTTGCTATAGTGCAGCCACGGCGCTGCCTTTGTATGCGACCGCCTTTGATAGTGTTGGAAAAATAGACAAATTAGAGGGCTTTGCCAGTCGTTTTGGTGCTCAGTTCTACGGCTTACCTCTAAATGAAAGCACTATCACGCTTGTCAACACGCCTATGCAAGTACCTACTGACTATCCTTATTTTGATGGTGCATCATTGACGCCCTTGATGGCAGGTGAGACGCTACCTTGGTCGATTAAGGCTTAACGCCCGCAAAGTTTAGCATTCAATAAACGACCTATTATTTTGTCCTATGATATTAATGATACCTTTGTAGTAGATTTCTTTGTACTAAAGGTGCAGTTAGTATCATAGGATGTTTATTTTTTATTCAATATATTAGTACGACTGATAAAAGTGATTTAACTTTATATGACCAATCAAAACATAGCGACCTTGCCTGACGAAGACTTATCAAACCCTAAATCTGCCAGTCTTGATGCTACTCTAAGCACTTCTACTGAAGATGCAGCTTCAGTGACAGATGAGCAAGCGCCTATGGCCTTAAAAGACCGCTTTCGCAAGTTCTTGCCTGTCGTCGTCGACGTGGAAACAGCAGGTTTCAATGCCCAGACCGATGCACTGTTAGAAATTGCCTGTATTCCCGTCTTAGTGAATGAACAAGGTGTATTTTATCCAGGTGAAGCTTTTAACGCTCATATCGAGCCTTTTGAAGGCGCAAACTTAGAGCCAAGTGCGCTTGCCTTTACCGGTATTGACCCTAAAAACCCAATGCGCAAAGCTATTGCTGAAGATGAAAAAACAGCATTGCGCCGAATCTTTAAAGGGTTAAAAGACGTACGCCGTGACGAAGAATGCCGTCAATGTGTCTTAATTGGACACAATGCCCATTTTGACTTGGCTTTCTTAAATGCAGCTGTGCTACGAACCAATAGCAAAAACCACAATCCATTTCATAACTTTTCAGTATTCGATACCGTCACCTTATCAGCATTAGCTTTTGGTCAAACCGTCCTAGCACGCGCTTGTAAAGCAGCAGGGTTAGAGTTTGATGGTAAGAATGCTCACTCAGCTCTGTATGACACTCAAAAGACTGCTGAACTATTCTGTCATATACTGAATAACTATCCCATGTTGGCCAATGCGCTGCATAATGAAGACGCGAAAGAAGAGTCAACTGATAACGACAGTCAATAAGTCACATATCCTATATTGCCAATCATACATAATAGTGCTATTTGTAATACTTGATGACTTTGACATCTTGATTTGGCAATCAATAGGGATATGATTGATATCATAATAAATAGACGGAACTATTTTCGTGATGAAAAACGTAGTTGTTTTATTCGATATGAATAACGGTCTGATGATAAAATATCACTCTTAAGCGATGTAGTTATATCCTATAGATGGTTTAAGTTGCTCACACTGTCTTGATAGCAAGCACTATCAAGATTAATAGGAGGGACTTTATTATGGATCCACAGCTCAAGTTATGGGGCACCATTCTCGGCTATATGCTGCTCGCATTGACGATTAGCGCCTGTACTTCTTTATGGATTCGCTATCATTTAAAGCGAAATGACCTGCATCCACGTCGCGCAATTAAAAAAAGATATTTAATTTTAAAAAGACGTAGAAAAAGGCTTGACAGGAAGCGCCGACGCTATTAAAATACGCACCACTTCAGCATAAATGGTGAAAGCAGTTGAAGTGTTGTTACTAGTCCCCATCGTCTAGAGGCCTAGGACACCGCCCTTTCACGGCGGTAACGGGGGTTCGAATCCCCCTGGGGACGCCACTATTTGGCGTCACTTGTTAGCATTAGATTAGACTAACAAGCGTACCACCAAAACCCAGTTCATAATTTATTATGAACTGGGTTTTTTTATGTCTCTCCTTAAGAGCCAACTTATTTTTTTAAATAAAAAAGCCAGCATCAATTGAATGCTGGCCTTTTTTATTTGGTTGTCTTATTAATTATAAATATAGCTTGGCTCAATGGGTACTTTATTCATATCTATCGATTACAGCAGTAACCATAGCAACGTAGCAACTATCATCAATCCCAATATCGTCTGGATTAAAAAGAACGCTTGATGCTGCCCTACAACCTTACTTAAAGTGACCCCTAGCGTACTATATTTGACAGGAGGCGTATCAACGTTACCTGTTCTCGTTTGCTCTTCATAGTAGCCCTGCAATATGTCCAAGAACTTCTGCCACTCATTAGAATCCCACTCATACGGCTTGAATGGCATTAACTTTTTAAGCTCAGGCTCTTTAGTCATCCAACGCTCAAGGGTAATCGAACGTAATGACCAACTGGCAAAACGGCGTTTGGTAATTTCAGAAAAATCTAAAATCTTTAATTCTTTATGTCGATCATCTACCAACAAACGATTTTTTAGATTGGTTAGTGCCTGCTCTGAGCCTTCGACACACTGTAAAAAGTAGCCATTGCCATAGCAAAGAATACCCGTGACATTATCTATTTGATTGCGTTCAACCGCGGTCTCTGAGATATCATTAAGCGTACTAGGACTTGAAAGACCAGTAGAGGTAATCCGGCTTATATATACAAGCTGGCAGAGATCTGGCGTTACTGGATTTGTTGAATCGTTGATTGTTGACAATCAGCTTCTCCCTATTATCAGGTAAATGTCGCTAAAACAATCATACTAACTTCAGAAAAAATATAGAGACAACATAACTAAGTGTAATGAATCGGTCTGATATATTATTGATTTTATAAGTTTTTATATTAATTGTATTAAGTTAGTTACATCATAGGTTAGTTTGGTCATTAAAGCAACCTATTACTGGACATAGGCCCGCTCAGACACAAAAAACATATGTAATAACCATATTATATTCCAAAGTAGATTATATATATTCTGGGTATAGGCTTTAGTAATAGATTATTTTTGGATTCATTAATTTTTAAGAATAGTACAGAAAAGTCTAACGAGGATATAGTGGCTACTGAAGCCATAATTCTTATCATGGCCACCATTAAGTATAAAAGGAGTAAAACTGATGCTCGTTAGCGGAAGCAGAGTTGAAACTAAGACTGAAGCGCCATAATCGCTGTTAACAGTACCGCATCATCAGGATAGGTCAGTTTTATATTCTGGCGACTACCAGAGACTAAGCGGATTGGTAAATCTAGTTGTTCAAAAGCACTGGCCTCATCTGTGATGCTGAGCTGGTGCTCAAACACATGTTTTAGGACTTTTTTCAATTGACCTAAGCGAAAAACTTGCGGGGTTTGTGCTTGCCACATGTTGCTACGATCAATGGTAGTTTTGGTATAAGAATGTGGACGACTCTCTTCTGCGGAGGTAACTTGCTGATAGGAAGCTTTTAACGTATCGGCCACTGGTGTCGCTAGAATAGCGCCGTAAGGCTCCAGCATCGCTGCTTCAATCACTTGATCGATATCTACATTCGGTACAGCGGGACGTGCTGCATCGTGAATAAGCACCAAATCTGAATCATCAGCACCTGTCTGACTAATTGCCTCAACGCCCGACTGTACTGACTGCCAACGCTCTGCTCCGCCGACTGCATATCGTACAGGAAGTGCAAACTTTAATTGTTGAGCCGTGCTGTCATCGGCTGATATGACCAATAGACACTTATCAATGTAATCGCTATAAGCAAGTCGTGCCACGCTATGCTGCAACAGCGTCTGACCTTCTAGCATTGTATATTGCTTGGCGATAGATGCACCAAAACGGCTGCCGCGACCAGCTGCGACGATCATGGCATGTATATTAGGGGTTGTATTCATAGTAGTGTACTCATGGTTTGAGCCCATGACAGTATATGTAGAGAGGAATAAATCAGATGTTAAGTATGATGAATGGTGTCAGATAACAACACTATGATGCTGCATCATGAAAATTAATTCATGTCGTAAAAGTTAGTATATCCGTGAAAGTTAGTGTATTTATAAAGCTAATAGTTGCTGTGCGTGGTTGGTGCGGTGGATACTTGGACAAAAGTCTCATTCGGTTTGATTAAACCTAAATCTAAGCGAGCATGCTCTTCTACGGCCTCAAGCCCCGTTTTCAAATCTTGAACATCGGTGCGTAATAGATTATTTGCCGCAACTTGATTGTCATTCAAACGTTGTTGCTCTTCGATTTGAGCTGTCAACTTGTTGTGTTCAAAACGGCCATTTTCACCCAACCAATACTGATATTGCAATCCTAAAAGCACTGCAACGGCTAAAGCAAGTAGTATAAATTGGCTAAAATATTTCATAAGGTGATAACGCCAAACGGTATAAAAGAGGATAGTAAAATTTAAGCTGATTAGGCGATATACAAATGATTATATATCGCCCAAATATTGACTTCAGCTAATGAGTCTAGGCTTTTCAACGTATATTACGCTAAAAAGCCAGTCAGATTTTTAGCCACGTAGACCGATAAACTCTTCACGGCCACGATAGCTTGCACGTACTTGCTGCTCGATACGTAGCAATTGGTTGTACTTCGCTACTCGGTCTGAACGACATAGTGAGCCAGTTTTGATCTGGCCTGCCGCTGTACCAACTGCCAAATCTGCAATGGTGCTGTCTTCAGTTTCACCTGAACGATGTGAAATGATGGTTGCATAGCCATTTTTCTTAGCCATATAAATCGCATCTAGCGTTTCTGACAAGGTGCCAATTTGATTAAATTTAATCAAAATTGCATTGGCAATGTGCTTATCAATACCTTCTTGCAAGATCGCAGGATTGGTCACAAACAAATCATCACCAACCAATTGGACTTTATCGCCAATCTGCTCGGTCAAATACTTCCAGCCATCCCAATCCGACTCATCAAGACCATCTTCGATAGAGATAATAGGATACTGACGTGCCAGCCCAACTAGGTAGTCTGAAAACCCTTGGCTATCAAAGGCTTTATTACCTTCGCCTGCCAAAACGTATTGACCATTTTTGTAAAACTCACTAGCCGCACAATCTAGCGCAAGATGAATATCTTCACCAGCTTTATAGCCAACTTGCTCAATCGCCTGCATGATAACCGTGATAGCTTCTTCGTTGCTACGTAGGTTCGGTGCAAAACCACCTTCATCACCAACGGCAGTGTTTAGACCTTGTGATTTCAACACAGACTTTAAGCTATGGAAAATTTCTGTACCAGCACGTAGCGCTTCTGAGAAGCTAGTGAAGCCCACAGGCTCAATCATAAACTCTTGGATATCAACCGTGTTGTCCGCGTGCTCACCACCGTTCAAGATGTTCATCATCGGCACAGGCATGGTCAACGACGTTTGGTTACGTAGATTGGCAATGTATTGATGTAATGGCAGATTCTGTGACTTGGCTGCCGCTTTGGCTGTAGCAAGTGACACAGCTAGCATGGCATTGGCGCCCAAGCTTTCTTTGTTTTCTGTACCATCTAATGCAATCATGGCATCATCAATGGCCTGTTGCTCAGTCACATCTTTGTCAATCAAGGCGCTGCGGATTTGACTGTTGACATTAGAAACGGCTTTTTTGACGCCTTTACCCATAAAGCGGGTTTTGTCGCCATCACGTAGCTCAAGCGCTTCACGTGAGCCTGTTGATGCGCCACTTGGAGCAGCAGCACGGCCGACAGTACCGTCAGCTAAGATAACATCAGCTTCGATAGTTGGATTGCCGCGCGAGTCTAAAATTTCACGAGCGCGAATGTCTTTAATTGCGGTGACGTTGTTGGTTTCTTCAGCGTACATAATGTCTGTTAATTCCTTTGGTCATGCCAAGTTTGTGAGATAAATAACGGCAGCTAGCATACAAAAAAGATAAAGCAAAATATCATATAGCGCGTAATCCTAAAAACCCTTCATACCTTTCCATCTTGTGGCTATAGTTACCCAGCAATTAGAGGTGTATCAAGCAGATTAATAGTCGGCTATAGTGCTTGGCATCATAGCATATATTTTACCAAACTTCCCTTATCTTACACCGACTTGCCGTCATAAAAACAATCTTAGAGATACATATATGCGGTGGTTGCCTCTTTTATATTTGTAGAATACCTAAGCAAATATGATAGCTACTATTTCGCTATGCGCTTATTATCCGTATGAGAGGTGGATACCGTATTATCTAACTCAATCTCTGTCTTAAACCGTGTCAATCGTAGTGCATTCATGAGTACTGAGATGGAGCTAAGCGCCATAGCAGCGGCTGCAATCATCGGATTTAAAAACCCAAATGCCGCAAGCGGAATACCAAGACAGTTATAAATGAAGGCAAAAAATAGATTTTGTTTAATATTGCGTAGCGTTGCTTGAGCGATTTTTTGTGCCGCATCGATATGCATGAGCGACTCGCCCATGAGACGTGCAGAGGCACTATGCTGCGCGACATCAGTCCCCTCAAACATCGCAAAACTGGCATCGGCAGTAGCCATCGCTGGCGCATCGTTGACACCGTCTCCTGCCATCGCTACCTTATGACCAGCAGTTTGCAATAGTGCAATTTGGCTGGCCTTGTCACGTGGGCTCATCTTGCCATAAGCCTTATCAATACCCAACTGCCCTGCTACATGATCGACGACGGACTGCTTATCACCACTCATCAAAATGACATTGATACCCGCATCTTGTAGTGCAGCGATTGCTTGCGACGTATCTGCTTTTAAGTCATCGGCTAGTGCAAACGCACCTAGTGGCTCATCATTGATACTAATCGCAACGGTACTGGCAATTTGCCATACTTTTGGCATGAATCTTGGCAACGTCAAGTTCGCAAACTCTGCCGTACCTACTTTTATCAGCCCAAGACCTTCGATATTTGCTTGTATACCAGCGCCTTTTATCACACTGATGTCAGTCACATTAAATAGAGATAGTTGACGGTCTTTAGCCGTATTGATCAGAGCTGTTGCTAATGGATGACTGGCGTGCGCCTCGACACTGGCAGCAATCTGCAACACATCGTCAACGGCCAGTGACTTATCCACCATGACCTGATCAACGATAGTCGGCTTACCAATGGTCAGCGTGCCTGTTTTATCAAGTACCACCGTATCAATATTACCTGCCGCCTCGAGACTTTGCGCATCTTTAAACCATACACCATGACGCGCCGCCACACCCATACCAGCCATGATCGCCGCTGGCGTGGCCAAGCCAAGCGCACAAGGACAAGCAATGACCAATACCGATACGGCGTGCATTAGTGCAGTATCAACCATACCTGTCAGCCACCATGTGACTCCAAAGGTAACCAACGCAATCGTTACCACTACAGGGACAAAAATAGCCGTTACTCGATCCGCGAGACGCGCTAGATTGGCTTTTGAACCTTGTGCATCACTCAATGCTTGCACCATATCACCCAGCTTAGTATCACCGCCCTTCGCACTGACACGGTATAGCAGACTGCCATTCTCTACCAAAGCACCTGCCAGCAATCCATCGCCTTGTTCTTTTTTGAGAGCTACCGACTCGCCAGTTAAATGACTCTCCACGCACCAGCCGCTGCCTTCTATGACGGTACCATCTGTAGCGACACGGCTGCCTTGTTTTGCACGTAGGACGTCACCTACTTGTACATCAGATAACGCAATATTATGAAATTCACCATTTGGCTGCTGCTGCTCTACTTCATCAGGTGTCAATGACAATAATAAATCAATACTGTTTAGGCTGTGCTTCTTGGTACGTTCCTCAAGATATTTACCTGTACGTACAAAGGCAATGACCATCACCCCTGCTTCAAAATATACGGCTGGGCTATTACTCGCACAGTGTTCGCCCAAATGCCCACTTTGCAATAGACTGTTTAAAGTACCATCGCCATGCGTGAGCCAAAGATAAGTCGAATACGCCCATATCGTCACTGTACCAATGACTACCAACACATCCATATTGGCAAGGCCGCCCTTTATAGATGCCCATGCGCTCTTATAAAATGGTAACGCTAAACCAAACTGTACTACAGTCGCTAAAATAAATTGAACCCAGACTGGCGGCATCCACGCCATGCCAAAACCCGTCAACATACCTGCCATACCCACTAAAAATGGCACCAAACAAACCCATAATCCGATCAAACGCCATGGGTATTGAGTGGCGGTATCTTCGTCAGTCTGAGCAAATAGGCTATCGGCTGCCTGCACATTAGCCACAAAGCCTGTTTTATTCACCCACTCCGTCACCTGTTCGGGCGTCGTTTGGGTCGGATCATAATCAACATTGGCAGTCTCGCCAGCAAAACTTACACTTACCTCGTACACCGAAGGCTTTTTGTTAAGCACCTTCTCGATTCTTGAGGCGCAGGCCTGACAAGTCATGCCGTCAATCGCCAATTGCAAATGCGCGCGTTGCGGTGTCAGTGACGTGTTGGACTCAACATCAGTTTCGACATCATAAGACTCATCTTTGGTAGTACGGGTGGTATCGTTCATAAATAAAACTCGTCATGGTGCCTATAAATTTGTAGGAACCACGATAAAATATCAGTGGGTAGGCAAAAAATTCAAATAAAGCAATTAGGTTATATCGTATTCAGTATGAGTATTTTAGACAAAGTAGCAATGTATCAAAGTATTGAGACTGAATGCTCATAATCGTTAATCATTAAAAAACCAGCTATCATGCTTGTAATAACATGTTAGCTGGTTTTGTAAATAAGTGATGAGATTTATGAGTTAGCAACTGTCGCCTCAAATCCGGCATCATCAATAGCTGAAGCAATAGCCTCTGCACTGGTTTTGCTATCATCAAAGGTTATCGTCGCTAGGTTATCAGCGAGGTCAACAGTAATAGTCTCTAATCCATCAATATCGGCTGTTGCCGTATGTACGCTTGCTACGCATCCGCCACAAGTCATACCGTCAATTTTAATAATACGTGTTTGATCTGCCATATTGGGCTCCTTATTTTTATCAGTAATGAGTAACTCTAATAGTGATTCTGTTAATACTTACTTTGATATTTTTTAAGTTATCAAAGTAAGAGCAACTATCAAAGCTACATTAAATAAGCATAAGCCCTATTATCCTCGACAACAAGACCGTTTGGTTGTTGCTTTATTAACGAGATGCTATTAACGAGATGCTATTAACGAAACAGTAACTTATTAACAAATAACGTAAAAGAGCGCATCGACAAGTTTATAACAATAGTTATTTGTGATTATAAATCGTTATGGTGCGGGTTCTGCGGTGAATCAATCGGAAATGGCTGAGTCACATAGTCCACCATACTAATCGCTGCTGTTAAGGCATGGATACTAGTATCTGTATCATCATAGCTTACCGTTGCGACATTATGCTTAGGATCCAAATTGATAGCCGTCACGCCTGAGATGTTCTTAAGCGCAGTCATTATGCTATTTAAGCCTTCTACATCATCGATATTTTCGATGCTTACTTGTGCCATTTGAATTGCCATTGTATAGCCCTCTTATCGCGTACCGTATCAATGAGTATCCAATACTTCAAAACCTTTGACCAAATCATCAATTTGCTTAAGCTGACGTAAGAACGGCTCTAGTTGACTCATACGCAGCGCACATGGACCATCACATTTTGCAGTTTCTGGGTTTGGATGCGCTTCTAAAAACAACCCTGCCAACCCTGTGGCCATACCTGCACGGGCAAGCGTTGTAATCTGCTCACGACGTCCACCAGCACTATCACTACGTGCACCTGGCTGTTGTAAGCTATGCGTCACGTCAAAGAATACCGGTATATCCATCTGCTTCATGGTATCAAAACCAAGCATATCCACGACCAGATTATTATAGCCAAAGGCACTACCACGCTCACAAAGTATCAATTTATCATTACCGCCCTCTAAGCACTTATTGACGATATGACGCATCTCGTGAGGGGCCAAAAACTGCGCCTTTTTGATATTAATAATGGCATCTGTTTTTGCCATCGCATGCACTAGATCTGTCTGACGCGACAAAAATGCAGGTAGCTGAATAATATTGGCCACTTCAGCGACGGGTGCTGCTTGATGTGGTTCATGCACATCAGTGATAATCGGTACTTGGAATTTTTCTTTGATCTGACCTAGCCAATCGATACCCTGCTCTAAACCGGGCCCACGATACGAATGCAGACTTGAACGATTGGCTTTATCAAAGCTCGCTTTAAAAACATAGCCGATACCCAAGCGCTTGCAAATATCAACATACTGCTCAGCAATCTCAAATGCCAATTCTTTAGACTCTAAAACATTCATACCACCGAACAATACAAAAGGCTGGTCGTTACCAATATTAATCGTATCGTTGTTAGGAGTGTTGAGCGTGATATGTGATTGTGCGGTCAATAGGTTTTCCATGAAGCCATTACCTCTTATTTTGTTATTAATATCTCTATCCCATATTGTAACCGATAGCCTGATTAAAAAAAGTATGCAAGCGTAATTAGAGATTATTAATGAGGATATTGACTTGTTAATAACTATTAGCCAAAAAAAAGACCAATCCGAAGATCAGTCTTTTTTATAATAAACGCTTTCAATATACATTACATTCTGAGAGTTATTTTGCTTCGCTATGGTTCTTCGCCGCTTTTACAAAACTATTAAACAATGGATGACCACCGCGTGGCGAGCTGGTAAATTCAGGATGGAACTGTACGGCGATAAACCAAGGATGGTTAGGAATCTCAACCGACTCAACCAAATGCTGCTTGGCAGAATAGCCTGATATCGTCATACCTGCTTGCTCTAATGGCTCGATATAGCGATTATTCATCTCATAACGATGACGATGACGCTCAGTGATATTGGTTGAACCATAGATTTGCGCAAGCTTACTACCAGCCACCAGTTCCGCTTGCTGCGCGCCTAAACGCATGGTGCCACCGAGGTCTGAATCATCGCTACGAATCTGCAATTCGCCGCGCTCATCCAACCACTCGGTAATCAAACCGATGATAGGCTCGGCCGCGGTACGATGGAACTCAGAGGAATTGGCATCGATATGCAGCACATTACGGGCATATTCAATCACCGCCAACTGCATACCAAGGCAAATGCCTAAATATGGAACGTTGTTTTCACGAGCATAAGTGATGGCTCTCATTTTACCAGTGGTACCGCGCTCACCAAAACCACCTGGGACCAAAATCGCATCGGCGTCGTTTAGACGCGCATACAGCTCATCGTCCGTCTCTAGTAGCTCAGCATCGATATAGTCAATTTTGACATCTGACTGATGCACGATACCGGCATGTAGCAACGCTTCGTTGATCGACTTATAAGCGTCTGGTAACTCGACATATTTGCCGACCATCGCAACCGTCACTACCGCTTGAGGGTTGAGCTGGGCTTCGACCACTTTGTCCCAATCGCTCAAATCCGCTTCAGGGACGTCAAGACCAAAACGCTCACAGATGAGATCGTCAAGATCTTGCTCATGTAGGGTGCGCGGGATTTGATAGATGCTTTGGGCATCTTCACACATGATGACTGCGCGCTCTTCGACATTGGTAAACAGCGCAATCTTGCGGCGGTTGTCTTGCGAGATATGGTGGTCAGAGCGGCAGATCAAGATATCTGGCTGCAGACCGATAGAACGTAACTCTTTTACCGAATGCTGGGTAGGTTTGGTTTTGGTTTCACCTGCACTAGCGATATAAGGCACCAGCGTTAGATGCATGAGCATAGCGCGATTGCGTCCAAGCTCTACTTGCATTTGGCGTACCGCTTCCATAAAAGGAAGTGACTCGATATCACCGACCGTACCGCCAATCTCGATAATGGCGATATCATAGCCTTCGCCACTGGCAAGAATTTTACTTTTGATTTCATCAGTGATATGCGGAATCACCTGTACCGTACCGCCAAGGTATTCACCGCGACGTTCTTTATTTAAAACATTTTGATAAATACGGCCACTGGTGAAGTTATTACTTTTACTCATCTTTGAGTGACGCAAGAAGCGCTCATAATAGCCCAAATCCAAATCTGTCTCTGCGCCATCTTCGGTGACGAACACCTCACCATGCTGAAACGGACTCATCGTACCTGGATCGACGTTGATATACGGATCCATTTTGGTCATCGTCACGCTCACGCCACGTGCTTCAAGGACTGCGGCAAGAGAGGCTGCGGTAATACCTTTTCCTAGTGAGGACACTACCCCACCGGTCACAAATATAAACTTGGTCATAGTACTCTGTCGGTAATTGGTAAAGAAGGATTTTACTAAAAATACGCCACAAAATATAGGGCAAAAGCGCAAACTCTTTAAAACACTCAGTTTTTAACGCTTAATTGTCATAAGTGCGTAATCATCGTAAATACGTAGCTATTATAACCCACTGCGGCTTTAAAAAGGTCACAACAAAAAAACTCACCCCGAAGGATGAGTTTTTTATAATACGTTTTCTAATGTTTAGATTAGAATTTGTATTCAATACCCGTACCTACAATCAAGTCATCTTTGTTATTGTCACGGCTGATTTGCCCTGCATAAATATGACCCGTGGTCGCTTTATTGAATGCATATTCTCCACCAACTGCGATTTCATTTACATCAGCATCTTTTACGCCTTTTTCGTCAGTGGTATTAACATACTGTGCTTTAACTGCCCAAGGTGTTGCACCAACTTTATATTTACCACTAATTAGCCAAGATTTTTCATCTTCACTGGCTTTGTTAACGCGGTTGTTGTTAACGATGCTATAATTATCGTAGTATTGGCTTTGTTGGTATAGAGCACCTAAAGTTAAGCCCGAAACCATATTCATTTTGCCCATATCTAAACCAGCAACCAAACGCCACGTATTATCAATCACGCCAGTATTTACATTGTTAGCACCCATGTCTTTGTCATAAGCACCGGCTAGATAAACACCATTTTTGTCATAGGCTAATAAAGCAGAATAACCGTTATCTTTTACTTTTCTATCACGATAGACTGCAGGCTTCGTACCAGATGCTGCGGAAACGAGAATATCACCGTCGGCATCAGTTTCTGATAATGCGGTAGCTGCCATAAAACTCACTGGCATACCGACAATAACAGGTGATTGATAGGCCACCATATTGTTAGCACGGTATTCACCTGAAACACCCGCATTTTTAATATCAAATAAGCTATCATTAAACACGTCAACTTTGTTTTGTGCAAGTTTCAATGGGGTATCATGGCGTCCCGCTAGTACAGTACCTAAAGTGTTGTGGGCTAAGCCTACATAAGTATTACGTGATCTAAACTGTTGGCTATCGTCATCATGGTAGATTTGATATTCTAATTGATAAATAAGTTTAGTGGTATCAGTTAAATCGTCGTCACCTTTAAAACCGATACGTGATTGATTAGAGTTAAGTTTAAATGTATCTTCATCTGTCTTGTTAGCTGCATCGTAGTCTGTACTAACATAATCTAAGGTTAAAAATGCTTTACCATATACAGTTGGAGCAGCATGGGCAGCAGAAACTGAAAGTGCAGCGACGGCTGTGGCTAAAAGTAATTTTTTCAAAGGATATCTCCACTTTACGATTTGAGTGATAAATGGTCTAAGATCATTAGATATATAATGGCAAGGTCCTATACCTTCGAAACCATATATATAGCGAGCCATAAGAACTGCTTAGACATAACTTTACCAAGCAAATATTACAGTAAGATGAAAAAACCAAAGTTTACACAAATGTTATTATTAATTTTACGGATTCTGTTATTTAAGACACGCTGTTGTTCAAGACACAGTATTGATTACAAAACAAAAAAACCCACCCCGAAGGATGAGTTTTTTATAATACGTTTCTAATGTTTAGATTAGAATAAGTATTCTAGACCGCCACCGATAGCGAGTACATCAATATCACCACGTAAGTCGATTTCATTAACATTGCCGTCTTCGTCTCTCGAACCAAAACGACCATTGTTTAATTCCGCTGAATTTAGACCAGCATAGGCATGAGCGATCATATTATTTTTAAACGCATATTTGCCACCTACAACGACTTGATTTGAGTCATTATTCTCAAGACCACTGATATTGTCGGTTTTGTCATACTGAATATAAACAGAGGCTGGACGGGCAAAATTCGAAAGACCCATTTCAGCACTCACCACTAAACCGTCCTCTGTTGCAGTAGTAGTACCGGCATAGTCAGCTTCTTGATATAGAACGCCTAACTTTACAGGAGCTGCGATATATTTACCTAAATCGACGCTAGCACTGCCACGGATAATATCACCACTAACACTCATGTCTTGCTCATAAGCAATACCAGCGGTAATGCCTGTACCTGGATCAAACATCAATGAGGCACCATAGCCTGCGTCACGATCACTCTCAGATATAAAGTCTTCATCAGCACCATACATCAGCGCAAGCGCTAATGGTAGGTCATTGTATTTAGGCGCTTTCCAAACGATTGAATTATTGATACGGTTACCAACGGTCGGGGTCAAAATATTAGCAAAGCTGTCGTTGTTGTTCAGAGTACTAGAGCCAAGATTATCCCAATAACCTTCATTAACTGATACGTTATTGATATAGTCAATGACTGTGTAGTTACGACCAAAGCGGAATTCACCGAAGTCTTTATTTTTTAAACCTAAATAAGTATCACGACTTTTGAAGCCAATGTTATCGCTACCACTATCATCAACTTTAACGCCGTACTCTAATTGGTAAATTACGTCAGTGTTGGCCGTTATCGCTTCAGAGCCTCTGAAGCCTAAACGTGAAAGATTAGAATTAACTTGTAATGAACCGTTGTCTTCATTAATTCTGTTATTATTATCCATATTCTGACCATCAATTTCAGCATTAACGTAATCAGTAGTAACGAATACTTTACCATAAACGGTAGGTGCTGCCTGTGCTGCAGAAACAGATAGAGCAGCAACGGCTGTAGCTAAAAGTAGTTTTTTCATGGGGTATCTCCACTTTACAATTTTAGTAATGAGCAAGCTATTATTAGCTGGCGCCCATATTGGTATCGTCACAAATCCTCAAAGATATAATGTGTAACTGGCTACCGAGATTAGTCAGAAACAAGTGTGGCGAATTTCTATTACAGTTAAGATAAAAAACCATGACTCACATGACTGGGATTAAACAACGCAACTGCCATGTAACGTTTGGTCTTTATTGCTCCGTGCGTAACATCCGTTACCAAACTCATACTTCGAATACAAGCATAACAACTTTGACATAATTTGCAACATATTTTTTTGCTTTTTCGATACACGCGTTATCGAATAACAGATACTTTCTTATATTTGAACGATTGTGAAAAAACTTCTATTTACTCAATCAGATACGAATAATATTGGTTAATACCGTTACTAATAGTCTTAAACGCACATAATAGATACTAAGTAATATACCAAAAAAGAGCGCTATTTATCGATCACAAATAGCGCTCATAAAACAGTTTCTGACTTATGTTTGACACATTTGGTAGTTACAAACGAGCAAGACTGACTGGCATACTTGCTCATCAAATATGCTTAGATACCTGTCATATTTGGTCTATTGTTCTAAGCGTTTGCTTTAAGATCCAAACGTGCTTGATGCAACAATGGCTCAGTATAACCACTAGGCTGTGCGCGTCCTTTGAATACTAGATCGCAAGCCGCTTTAAATGCATAAGAGCTATCCAAGTTATCTGCCATCGATTGATAGTCATCATCGCCTGCATTTTGCTCATCGACGACCTTGGCCATGCGTTTCATTGTATCCATCACTTGCTGCTCACTAACCACGCCATGATGCAACCAGTTGGCAATATGTTGGCTTGAGATACGCAAAGTAGCACGATCTTCCATGAGACCGACATCGTTGATGTCAGGCACCTTGGAGCAACCAACGCCTTGATTTACCCAGCGTACGACATAACCCAAGATACCTTGGGCGTTATTTTCAAGCTCTTGCTGCTTTTCTTCATCAGTCCAGTCGGTATTTTTCGCCAATGGAATGGTCAAGATGTCATCCAAGCTAGCACGCTCGCGTGATTTTAGCGTGTCTTGTACATCAGCTACGCTCACTTGATGATAGTGTATGCTATGCAAGGTAGCTCCCGTTGGTGAAGGTACCCACGCAGTGCTAGCACCAGACTTAGGATGAGCGGCTTTAGTATCCATCATCTCTTTCATCTCATCAGGCTTGGCCCACATACCCTTACCGATTTGCGCGCGACCTTGTAGGCCTGTCTCTAGACCGATATCGACGTTCCACTGCTCGTAAGCAGGCTGCCATGCTTGCGATTTCATCTCGCCTTTTGGTACAAATGGACCTGCATTCATGCTGGTATGCATCTCATCACCAGTACGATCTAAGAAACCTGTGTTAATGAATATAACGCGCTCTTTGGCTTGGCGGATTGCTTCTTTTAAGTTGACCGTCATACGGCGCTCTTCATCCATGATACCGATTTTGAGCGTATTGCGCTCTAGACCTAGCAAGTCCTCTGACGCATTAAATAAGTCATTGGCCATTTTAACTTCTTCAGGGCCATGCATTTTTGGCTTCACAATATACATTGAGCCTTGACGTGAGTTTGATAGCTCGTTTTTGCCTTTGATATCATTAAGTGATAATAGTGGCGTGATTAAGCCATCCATTAAGCCTTCAAATATTTGCTCTTGACCATTGCCTAAATCAACCAAAATAGCAGGATTCTGCATTAAATGACCGACGTTACGGATTAATAATAGTGAACGACCTGGCAAGATCAGCTTACCACCATCTGGCGTATTATATTCACGATCTGGATTTTGCTTACGCGTACGCGTTTTGCCACCCTTTTCAAAGGTTTCCTGTAGGTCGCTATTCATCAAGCCAAGCCAATTACGATAGACTTCGACTTTTTCTTCTGCATCTACCGCAGCGACTGAGTCTTCACAATCCTGAATGGCTGTCATAGCCGACTCAAGCAGTACGTCCTTGATGTTTGCTGGATCGTCTTTACCCACTGGATGATTACTATCGATTTGAATCTCAGCATGCAAGCCGTTGTTCTTTAACAGCACACCTGTAGGAGCTTCAGCGTCACCGACAAAGCCGACAAACTTAGCCGTATCTTTTAGCTCAGTACTGCTATCACCTTGTACGACTTCTAGCTTGCCATCGATTACTTTAAAACCAGTCACATCATTGTAAGAGCCTGATGCTAGTGTGAAATGCTCATCTAAAAATGCTTTAGCGTAAGCCACAACAGCAGCACCGCGAGTAGGATTATAGCTACCACCCGCTTCTTGACCATTGTCACTGCTGATAACATCGGTGCCATACAAAGCATCGTATAAGCTACCCCAACGTGCGTTGGTCGCATTAAGCGCATAACGAGCATTACGAACTGGTACGACTAGCTGCGGCCCTGCGATGTGCGCGATTTCGTCATCGACGTTTTTGGTATCAACCGTGAATGCTTCGCCTTCAGGTAGCAAATAACCAATTTCTTGTAAAAATGTCTTATAAGCTGGATAGTCGATTTCGCCATCTTTTGCAGGATTATCTAGATGCCATTGGTCAATTTGCGCTTGAATCTTGTCACGAGTTTCCAATAGTGCTTTATTGCGCGGGGTAAACTCTTTAATAACCTTTTCGAAACCTGACCAATAATCGTCTGAATCCACACCGACTTTCGGTAATACTTCGTTTTCAATAAAGTCATACAACTGCTGATCGATGGCAAGACTGCCTTTTTGAATACGATTGGTGTTAGAAGACTGGCTCATATTGTTATCCTTATCTGTTCGTGAGGGGTACTAATACTGAGTTGTGACAGTAACTGTTTAAGAGTTTTTAATCTTGTGAGGTTTAAACGTTCATATTTCATTCGTTGTGGAATCTTTAATTCTCTAATTTTTCTGAGAAGATATATCTACAAATTCATGTTCTAGTAAAAGGCAACCTATTAATATTAGACTTACTCTTTACTAAGAGCGAATCATAAAAGTAAGACGAAATGCTTAAAGAGCAAAATCTCATCCTACTATCAAATAATAAAATTAACAAGGAAACACCATTCACTAAGTAAATACTTAGGCTGTTTAATAATGATAATGTATGAGTGGCCTACTCTAGAAGCTATAATCATCATCTAGGAATTAGATGCTGCAAAGTTAATATAAACAGTAAGTAATCATTGATATCTTTAATTATGCTTAGGGCGTGTTGAACATTCATAATTTGAGCCAGATATAAGCACAAGCAAGAGCGACCGTATTTTCATAACTCTGCTTGAGCTTATCAAATCTAGTGGCAACCGCCCTATACTGTTTTAGCTTAGCGAAAGCGTTTTCTACTAGATGTCTGGC